>JASIKQ010000133.1 GCA_030049565.1 Candidatus Sulfotelmatobacter sp. | reverse complement strand
TCCTACAGAAGTTTTATGTACGCATCCAGCGTCGGCGCGGTGGAGGCAAGGCCAACATCGCCCTGGCCCGCAAATTCCTGGGAGTCATCTACCACACCCTCAAAAACAACTGGGTGTTCGAGGACTTCCCCAACTTCGTTCTGGCCTCCTGAAAACAGGCCAAAACCTAACTTTGAGTAGACAACTATTCATGGGAGTTGATTATGACGCCGGCGCAACCGGCCCCCATAATCTTCCCTGCGCGAAGCCACGGCAGACTTCAGGGCCGATCAGCCATCTGGGATTTGCTGTCGCCTCTCGGGCAGAGATGGACGGCGTGGCTGCTAAAGCGAAAAAGGCCGGCCTTCTGAAATTCGGTCCCACTTTCCTAACCCCAGTACAGGTTATTGGTGCATAGTCAGCGATCGGGACGGCCAGATGGTGGAGTTTTCTTACGGGCATATTTCAACCGATGCCTCTGGTAATTACTTTCGGAATTGCCCTGCTTGTGTTCGGTCCGAAAAAACTTCCTGAACTGGGGAAAGGCCTGGGAGAGGGCATCCGGCGGCTTCAAGTAGGCAATAAAAAGAGGAGAAGGGATGTTCGGCAATCGGGAAGTAATCGCGGAACCCACTCTTTGAAGGAAGAAAGTGACAGCTCTGCGGCGGACCGGTGACGGTTATCACAGCAGGCCACTTCTGCCGAGTTTATCGTATATAAGGTGCTGCCGTGCTGCTTTCGAACCTCAGGATGTTAACCATTGAAGGTGGTTCGCAACAGCTCGGTCCGGAGCAGCTGCGTGGTGCACTTGCAACCTTCTTGCCCAAAGGAGCCACGGCCACCGAGCGGATTAGCGCCATTGAGGCCGGGCTGCGAAGCCCGGCTGGCCAAGCAATGCGGGAGACGATGGCGCAATGGATCGTCGACGAAGTCGTACCTGTGAAGTGGTTAGTTCCGCAAGCTTACCTAGCGTGGCGACCCCCGGTCCGAGACGCCATGATGTTTGTGGTAGCCCGGCTCTCGCCTGCGCGGCTCGCCCCCAAACTACTGGAGCAACTTGAGCTCCCGCCCGACACTCCCGCGGAAGTGCGCTTGCTGCGCCTGATCGCAAAAGTGCCAGGGCTGCAGAAACTGGGACAAGTCATTGCACGCAACCAACACCTTCGCCCGGTTTTGCGGAAGGCACTCGAGCGGTTGGAGAATGGAATTCGCGATGTTCGGCCGGAAGAGGTCGTTGCGATCGTTCGACAGGAGTTGGGGCCACGGGTCGAGAAATACGATGTAAAGATCGCAGCTGCCATACTCTCGGAGGCCAGTGTCAGCGCAGTTGTGCGCTTTACGTGGCGTAACCCGGACAGCGGAAGGCGTGAACGCGGTGTTTTTAAAGTCCTGAAACCTCACATCCCCGAATATTTTGCGGAGGACATGGACTATCTGCAGGGACTCGCTCAATACTTCAGTGACCGGCAGCACAGTTACGGATTCCCGGCGAAGCTGCTCCCCGATACGTTCAAGAAAGTCCAGCGCCTGCTGCGGCATGAGGTCAATTTTGTCCGTGAGCAGAAGACGCTGCTCGAAGCATGGGATTTATATAAGTCCATGCGCGGAGTTCGCGTGCCGCGGCTCATTCAGCCACTGTGTACGTCGAGAATTACTGCGCTCAGCAAGGAACGCGGGATCAAGGTGACGAACGCGGCAGCCCGCCTGCGGGTCTCACGGCGCCGGAAGGTTGCCGAGCAACTCATCGAAGCGTTGATCGCGGTCCCTCTTTTGACGGCGCAGGAAGACGCCATTTTTCACGGCGATCCTCATGCCGGCAATCTGCTCTATGACAATCGCAGCGGCGAACTGACGATCATCGATTGGGCCCTGCGGGAACGCCTAAGCCGCGATCAGCGCCGACATCTCGCTCTCTTGTTTCTGACGGTGGCGTTGCGTGATCCGGTGGGCACCAGCGAAGAAGTCCTGGCACTCGGCCAGCAGCGCATAAGAAGAAATTCGCCGCGTGGACGGATGGTTCGTGAGTTGATCATCAGTTTTCTCGACGACCTGCCGGTAGTGCATCCCCCCAGCGGCGTGGATGCGATGCGGCTTCTGGAACGCCTTGCAATGAAGGGCATCAAGTTCCCCGGATCGCTGATCATGTTGTCCAAGGTGATCTTCACGCTGGATGGGATCCTGGGAGACATTGGAGGGTCGGACAAGGGCATGGGCTTCGCCATTGCGCGTCGCGTTGCCCAGCATTGGATATTCAACCGCAAAGAATTCCGTTCGCCTCTGCAAACCGGCGACTGGGTCACCCTCCAGAGCAGTGCTCTGCTTTATCCCGGGCGCTTGTGGCTTGAGTGTGAGCAGGCAATCTTGAACCGCTTGCTACCCGCCGATTCGAGGTCGCCGGTCGCATCAGCGTGAGGAAGAAGTTTCGGCGGTGTCGTTCCAATCTGTCTCAGCCGCTGGCGGTATAAAACTCATCGCCCGTTCGGCCAGTGCGGTAATAGTGAGGCTAGGGTTGACGCCGAGGTTCGCCGCGATCACCGACCCATCACAGATGTACATATTCTTGTAATTGAAGACGCGATGGCGAGAATCAATCACGCCATGGGTAGAATTATCGGCGATTACGCAGCCTCCGATACAATGTGCCGTGCCTGGAACATTGAAAAGAATCTCGGGCAGCATGCTCATGGGAAAGCCACCGGTGAGTTGCGCAAGAGTCTTCGCGAACTCGTTGGCTTTTGGGATGTAGGTTGGCACTTTTTTGCCGTGGCTGACCAGAAACTTCCGAAACGGCCAGAACCAGGGGCGTTGCCAGCGCATCGCGATCTCTCCATCCAGCGCTTGCATGCAGAGTAGAATCACAAACTCCCGGGCCCAGCCCAACGGTTGCAACACGCGCACAGTGTTGAACGGGTGGCGGAGCAGAGAAGCTGCGACGTTCTTCACCCAGAGCGCAATCCGCCGTGGGCCGGGGTGCCCGTCAGTCAGGATGGTGGTCAGAAATCCGATCGCATCCGATCCCCTTGGATAGCGGACTGCTTCAATGTGGGTGTGCTCGTCAATATAGATGCCCGACCCGATCGCGATGCCCTGCGACACATCTAGAGAGGATCCGGGTGTTCGCGCTCCAATGAGCGATTCGGAATTGGTTCGCACGTGTTGGCCGAGTTGGCTGCTGATCGCAGGCAATGAACCTTTTTCTTTGAGCTGAAAAAGGAGTTCCATGGTACCCAATGAAGACGCGGAGAAGACTATTCCGCGGCAGGTGAACCGCCGGGGATGACGACGAATCCACGCGGTAGACTTGACGGTGCTCACTTCGTATCCCGCGCTGCCGTCACTGGCGCCATCCAGTGGTTGGACGTTTACCACCCGGGTTTCCGGAATCACCTGAGCTCCGTGCTTTTCGGCCAAATATAAATAGCCAAGGTCCAGCGTATTTTTCGCACCGAAGCGGCAGCCCATCATGCAGCCGCCGCAGGCGATGCAGGTAGTTCGCACCGGGCCTTCTCCCGCAAAGTAAGGATCAGGAAAAGTTTGATTTCCCGTCTGGCCTTCCGGGGGTTCGAAGATGCCCACTTTTGTGCGGTAGAAAGTATGCCCGGAGCCGCTAGCTTCCGCAGCTTTCTTCAGCAGAAGGTCGGCGGGACCAAGAATTCTGTTTTCTGTGACCCCGAGCATCTGAGAAGCGGTTTCGTAGTGCTGGGGCATTTCCGCTTTCCAATTGGACAATCCCGACCAGGACCCCGCTTCCCATACTCTTTCAGGGGGCGCCAATAAAGTGCAGGCGTAGGTAATGGACCCGCCACCCACGGCGCAGCCATGGAAGATGGTTGCGTGCCGGAAGAACTGTATATTGAAGAAGCCGCGCAGGCCTAGATTAGGACGCCACAGCCAGCGACGGATGGACCAACTGCTGTGCGGCAAGTTGCCTGGCGTCCAGCGTCGGCCCATTTCCATCACTGCGACTTTGTAACCCTTTTCTGCCAGCCGATGGGCGGAAACGCTACCACCGAAGCCGGAACCGATGACGATGAAGTCAAAATCGAATTGCTGTTTGTGGTTCGCCATAAGACTACGGAGCCGCCGTCGAAACAGTTACCATTTTCTTCCGCTTTCGAACCCGTAAATCGATGACTTCGCCAATTCGCCGCAATGCCTCGGTACTCTGCGTGGCCTCGGGCCCAAAGATGTGAAAAACGTGATTCATGTCCTCCCAAGCTTCGAAGACGACATCTGCCCCCTGACTCTTGGCGCGATTGACGAAGGCCTGGATGCTGTCATACAGAATCTCGGCGGACCCGGCCTGGATATAAATGGGAGGAAGTCCGCGCAAGTCGGCCCAGATTGGCGATATCAGCGGATCTCGGAGCTGACTGGAGTCGCAGAACCATTGAGCCCAGTGCAAGAGCTCGGGCTTGTCGATCCAATCGGTGTCCTGGTTGCCGGTTAGGCTCGGGTACTCGGTCTCGAGGTCAGTTGGCGGGGAGAGTGCAACAGCGAGTGCCGGTGGCGGAAGATTTGAATCGCGTGCTTTCAGAAGCAATGCCAACGCCAGATTGCCTCCGGCCGAGTCTCCTGCGACAACCAGGTTGCTGGCATCGGCGCCTGTTTCGAGCAGCCAAAGATAGGCGTAGACCGCATCCTCAAGCTGTGCCGGGAAGTGATGTTCGGGAGACAGACGATAATCGAGGGCAAATATTCTGGCTTTCGCAGCCTGCGCGATTAGCGCGATGAAGCTGTCGTAGGACTTGGGATAAAAAGAATATCCGCCGCCATGGAAATATAGAATGGTCACTCCGGTCTGTAGGTTCTTACCGATGAACGATTTTCCCCTGAACTTCTCCTCAGTAACCGGTGTGATGTTTACTTCTGACAATGCCGGCGAACTAATAAAGACCGAGTCCAAATAGCGCCGCGCTTGCTTCACGTCATGCATCGCAAGAGCAGTGACCACACACCTCTTCAGCATTTGGGTACCGACCTCTACAAACCAGTTCCAACCTGGCCGCCGTGGGCCCTTCAGCAATCGGCGGGAGGACACTTCCAGAATCGATCGGCTCAGTTCCGCCGCGCTTCGTATCCGGTACCGCGCTGGGCCACCGAAATGTAATCGCATCGCCATATAGTGACAAGTGTTTAAGTGCATCGGGATGCGCAGTCCGAAGAATAGGAGGGAAGCTGCAAACGAATCGGCGCGCCTGGTGCTGGATTCGCGACCATGGTCCCAACGGCGGCGTCTTCGCACTGCCACCAGCCGCGAAAAACGTGGCCGTTGGTGTAGCGAACTTGCAGCGGGCTCCAGCCATTAAGGTCGAATCGCTCTTCGGGTTGGACAATCACACAATGAGTACCGAGGCGAAGGCCCTCGTGCAGCGCCTTCAAAGCGCTCTCCTTCGCGCTCCAAAGCAACGCCAGAAGTTGGCATCGGTCCGCTACAGGCGCCTGTGCGACCAGTTCCTGTTCTTCATTGGTGAAATAGTCGCCTGCGAAGAGGTCGCTACGCGGCTCGATTATTTCCAAATCGCAGCCTAAATCCACGCCAGAGGCCGCGACGACGCATAGTGCTTTCCCAGCGCGATGGCTGAGCGAGAGAGTCAAGTTCGCTCGTCTGTTCGTGACAAAAACCTCGGGAGCACCCGAGGGCGATGGGAGCACTTCGATTGTGGCAAGCACCTGCGGATGAGCAGGCACGCCCAGCCGCACAGCCAATGCGCGTTTCGCCGTCCAGCGTCCCAGGCGCCAATCGTTGTGGCGTTTGGCAAACTGAAGGCCACTCAAGCGGAGCATTTCCCTTGCGCTTAGCCAGTCGTTTACCGCTGGCACGTCTGCTTCAATCTGTTCCAGCCAGTACACATCCATCAAGTCCACCTGTGCTCTCAGGCCGCTCGCGCAAGGAAAGTCTCCGGCTTGCCGAAGCGCTGTTTCTCTTTTGCAATGCCCCGCTCGACGGCATCGATCAGATAAGGCCGCAGCTTCGCGGGAGGAATAATGCAATTCAATGCGCCCACGTCGAGTGCCCGTTGCACGCTGTGCACCTGGTCAAATTCTGACGCCATCTCACCCAGCTTCTCGGAATGCACGACTTTGAACAGCTCTTCCCACTGAGCCCGCAAGCGGCCTTTCTCCGCACCTTCGGCCTGGGTCATGGCCTGGCTCAACACTTGCAGGCGCGGATCCTTCCGGGTTCTGTCTTCAACTTCGCCTGCAAAAACCACTGCCGCTGCTGGTGCGCCGCCGATTACAGAGGCATACGTTCCCTCCAAGGCTGCCACTTCAAGGTTCTCATTCAGGCTTCGAGAGAAGACTACATATGCTCCGCCATGAAAACGGGAGATTACGCAAAACACAATCGGCCCTTTGAAGTTCACCACGGCTCTCCCGATCTCTGCGCCATACTCAAGCTGCAGCCGCCGCATCGACTCCGGCGAGCCATCAAACCCTGACAGATTGGCCAGAATCACGAGCGGCCGGTTGCCGCTGGCAGCGTTCACGGCTCGCGCAACTTTCTTCGAGGATTGCGGGAAGAGGGTTCCGGAGGTCCACTGATCGGGCCCATCGGCGGGAACGAATCCCAGACGGGGCAGTGGCCGCGACTCGATGCCGATGAGACAAACGGGATGACCGCCGAGATGAGCATCCCACACGACCGCAATCTCGGCCGCGCGCATTCCCGCCCAGCGCTCCAGCGGAGCGTGGTCTTGGTCGATGGCGGCCATCATCACTTTACGAATGTCGAACGATTTCTTGCGGCCGGGATTAGTTTCGTCGGACATGATGTCGCCAATCCGTGGGAAGCCATTTTCGCCGTTCACGCTGTGGGGATAAGTTCTCACATCGCGATCGATTGGGTCGGTAGTCTCAGCCTTTCGCGGGAAGCGCTCGCCCGGCGCGACGTAGGTGTGATCATAATGACGGAACAGGATCTGGCAGGCTTCGTCAATATCCCGGGCCCAGTATTGCGCTTGGCCGTTGATGCCCATAATGCGGTCGTAGCCGCCGATTCCTTGGTTGTCCTCGGCCGAGATTCCACCTGAATAGTCCAACGCGCGTTTGCCGGTGAGGACCATCGCAGCTTTCGGCGTCATCACTAGGATGCCGCGGGTATGCATGAGCATGGTGGCTTCGGCGTTCCAGTAGGGCTGGGCGCCCACGTTAATCCCATTCACAAGAAGGTTCACTTCGCCGCCGGCTTGGGTGAACTCGACCAATCGGCGCAGTACGCGCGCAATCCAGTCCATGTTCTCGACACCGCTGTCCATTGAGATCTTGGCGCCGGCGGAGAGGGTAAACCACTCCAGTGGCACGCCCATCTCCTGGGCCAGGTTCAGAGCCGCGATGATGGTGCGGCATTCCGGCTCTGCTAGCGCCCCCAAGTCTTTACTGGGATCGCCAAGCAATACGACCCGCGTTATCCCTTCGGGATACCGCGGCGTAAAGTTGCGAATCACCCCAGCGACGATGTTGTTCTTGTTATGGCCATGTGGGCGGTCCACTGGAACCAAATGTCCCGCCGGATCCAGATCATGCTCGACAAAATCGCCGGGAGGAAATTCCGCCCGCGTATGTTTCGCCGGGGGAGTGAGCATTTTGACGATCTCGTACGGGTATATGAGCCCGCGCTGGCGCATGCGAACGACCTTCTGTTCATATTCGCCGAGCGGCTTGAGAGGTTGCAGCAATCGATCTGCGGGCTGGAAGGTAATGAACATACCTCTGCCCCCCGGCATCGAAATGCGCACTACCATATCTCGCAGCTCTCCGGTCGAGGGACTGGGAATGCGCGCGCGGACTACCACCTGTTCCAAACCTAGACCTTCAGTCGCGGGCGCTAGCCGGCGCACCAGATCGCGCAATTCTTCACGTCCGAGGTTAAGCGGAGGCCAAATGTAGAGGAATATCCGGTTCCAATAGAGTCGCTTATTGACCGGCCGCCGCGACTGGAACACCCGGATCCCAGCGATCGCTTCCGTCAACATGCGTTCCAGATGCGGGAGTTGCACAATTCGTCCTGCTTCATCGCGTACCGGAGTTACGTCGCGAACTTCCGCGCCGGCGAACAACCGCTCATCTTTCGGGTTGTCGCGGGCCACACCGTGAATGATGTAAACATCCTCGACCGAAGGCAACCGTTCGATCTTGAAGTTGCTGAGCCGCTCCAGATGCAGGCGTTTGGCCATCATGGGATGAAGTCCGCGATAAATCTGTTCTTCTTGATACGCGTTGCCGGCAGTGGGGCGGAAGGTGAAGTGCTGCATGCCGCCGACGCCGGGGCTGTGGTTCGGACTCGCGATTTCTACCACGATGCGCCGGATCGAGCGAGGAAAATTAGCCTGAGCCAGCACTGTGCAGACTTCCTGCTCGGTGGCGTCCGCGTCGCCCAGCCAACCAGAATGCCAAGCGAAAAAGTCGATGACGATGTCGTGGTCTGGTGGAACTTCCGCGATCATTGGAAACATGGCTCGCGCCGCGCCAGCAAGACTCGCATATTCCGCGTGCGTCGCAATAACGTGGATGCGCTTCCAGTCATGATCGTATTCCGCGGATGCGTAGCAATGTCCGTCTCTCTCAAAGGTGCGAAAGTTCTCCAGGATCCGAATCCGGTAATATCGCCACGTGATCGCCTCCAGCATCAACTTACGCATGGCCTGATCGGCAGATGGAAACCGGCTGGAGAGCAGGCCCACCAGCGGTTGCGGACATTCCACCAGCGCGCGCACTCTCTCACTGCGGTCCTCAGCGTCAGGATTAGCGGCCAGATAGGCGAGGTGCTCCTCGACCTGCTCGTAGACTTGCTTCCTTGCCAGCTCAAACAGCGGTTTATCAAAGTAGCGATAGCGTATTTCCCGCGCCAGGTCGCTGACCGCCGGGAAAAGGCCGTTGGTCATTGAGACCATCCGGTCGAGCAGCGTGCGCAACGATTCGGCAGCCTCTGGCGCCAAAACTTCAACGCGCCGCAGACGCCGTTCGAGCACGTTCAAGACGGGCGCGATTTGCTGATCCACGCCTTGGTGCGACTTGTAGATCCAGAACAGGCTCTCTTCCAGTTGGGGAGAGCGATCCAGGGTCTGCACGCCGTAGTGGGCCAACGCGCGGCGCAAGGCCGTCACAAAAGCCGGTGGCAGTCCTTCAGCGCCCGTTTCCAACGTGCGCAGGTAGGAAAACAGGTAGGCCTCGGCGCTGGGTTCCTCACCGCCAGCCCGATGGTTCACATCTGGTTCGCGCTGGAACAGAGAGCAGATGTCCACGAAGATATTGAGGATCTCAATTTCGGCCTCTCGTACCTCGTCGCTGTCCACCGGGCAACGGTTGCTCCATTCTGTAAGCTGTTGCGCCGTGCGCTTGGGATCCACATCAAAGCCGAGCACAAGCTGGCGGAGTTCATCCAAACTCTGGCGGCAGGTGGAAACGGGGGCTCGATGGCTTCCGTCTGGTGGCAGGGATGCGCCAAAAACGACTTGTTCGCCTTCGGCAGCGGCACCGTCTCCGAGGGAGGGATCGATCTTGAGAAGCGGTGCACCCGTGTCCACTTGCACATTCGGTATGGTCATCACCTGACGGACTGTTCCGGAAAACGGGGCCACAACCTGCATCTCCATTTTCATGGCTTCGAGCACAGCCAGACGGTCTCCAACTGAGACCGTATCGCCTGGTTTAACCGCGATGGAAACCACGACGGAAGGCATGGGGGCATGAACGATGCCACCATCATCGCGATCAATATGGTGAGAGACGCCGTCCACTTCGATCCGGTAACTCAGACCGTGGACGATGGAGATGATGTGGAAACGCCGGCCGAAGACGGTAAGGTAATACTCAAACTGGCCCAGGCGCTCGAGTTCGGCGTCGATGCGCGAGCCATTCACCTCCACCCGGTATTGCTGCGGGCCGAGCCGGTAGGTCTTAGGCGAGTAAGAGTGTCCGCGATATCGAAGCTCCGCGGCACGGCCGACCTCGCTCAGCACATGCGGCCGCCCACGCACAGCGGATGCGTAGAACTGCGTCCGCTCCACCGCCAAATGTGTGTTGTAGGATTCGATTGCGGCTTGTACCAGGGCCACATCCGCGTAACGCCGGGAAAGGTGCTCACCTGTTTCGGCCAGGTGGTCCAGCCACCGATTATGGATATGGACTGCCCCATTCTGCACATCTTCGCGATTGAGCAATTCCAGCAAGAATGCTTTATTCGTGGTCCCGCCCTTGATGACGATGACGCCGTCGCGCAGCGTTCGATGCAAGCGGGAGAGCGCTTCTTTCCGGGTTTGACCGTAGGCGATGATCTTGGCGATCATCGAATCGAATTCGGCGGGAATGGAGTCGCCTTCTTCCACGCCGGTATCAATCCGCACGCCCGGCCCGGCAAGAATCCGGAACCGTTCAATCGTGCCGGGAGCGGGAGCGAAACCGTTCTCAGGGTCTTCCGCGTTCAGCCGTACCTCAATCGCGTGCCCCGTAGTGCGCGGCGATTCTCCCGCCAGGCGGCCGCCACGCGCGACGTGAATCTGCAGCTTCACCAGATCGAGCCCCGTCGTGCATTCCGTCACCGGGTGTTCGACCTGTAGCCGGGCGTTCACCTCCATGAATGAGAGGCTAAGAGTTTCCGGTTGGTACAGAAATTCCACTGTTCCGGCATTGTGATAGGCCGCAGCTTTGCACAAGCGCACGGCTGCATCGCGCATTGCCTGGTCTTGCTCGGGAGACAGCACTGGAGAAGGGGCCTCTTCGAGGATCTTCTGGTGGCGGCGCTGCATGGTGCAGTCGCGCACTCCCGCCGCCCAAGTAGTTCCGCAATGATCGGCAATAACTTGGACTTCGACATGGTGTGCGCCTGTTACCAACTGCTCGATGAAAACGGTCGGATTCCCGAAGGCTTTGAATGCCTCGGCGCGGGCGCTCTCAAAGGCTTGCGGGAGTTGGTCTTCCGAACGGACTCGGCGAATTCCGTGACCACCGCCGCCAGCCGTGGCCTTAATGAAGAAGGGATAGCCCAGGCGATGGGCGTGGTGCAGAGCCTCGTCGAGCGTCTCCACCGGACCGCCGCTCCAGGGAACTACTGGTATTTGCACTTTCTCGGCCAATCGTTTGGAGGCAATCTTGTCGCCTACGAGGCGCATCGCGTCGCCATCCGGGCCGATGAATACAATTCCCAGTTCGTGGCAAAGGTCGGCGAACTCGGCGTGCTCGGCGACGAAACCCCATCCCACCCAGACCGCATCGGCGCGCACGGCCGCCAACGCACGTTGGAGTCGGTCATAGTCGACATAACTGCTCTTCAGTTGCTGGGTGTTCGCGTCGAGCACTTGAGCGGGGCCCAGGCAAAAAACCTCATCCGCCTCGCGCACAAACATGGCATAACGGTCAGGCTCAGTGAAGAACGCAATGGTGCGTATTGTGGTGCCGCGCTCGTGATTGAACTCGCGGGCCGCATAGATAAAGCGCATGGCGGCTTCACCGCGATTGACGATCGCAACGCGCTGGAATTCGAGGTTCATAAACGGCCTCGATCAACCGCACGTCACGGCACTTATGCCGCGACGGGTTCCACGGACACCGCAGCGGACTGTGGTTTCAATGGCTCGGCATTGTCAGCGTTCGGTATCGCTATGGTGCGGTAGTTGGTGAGCTGCAGGTAGCAGATTCCTTTCGTGTCCACAACCTGTGCATCGAAAGTTCCTTGACTCAGGTTGGGAGTGATCACGGCATACAGCCGGATATCGGTCGACTCCGGTGAGCGCTTCAAGAAAGAGACGCGATCAATATGCTGCGGCAGACCGATGCGGCCTTGGGCGCCCATCTCCCGCACGCCTGCGGTCTGGAAGCACAGCTCGATGAGCCTCGGCGTGACAACCGTGGGCAGCTCGGAAGGATGATGATTGTTGGGCAAGCCTTTGGCCATCAATCCGACAATCCTGTTTCCATCCCACCATGCCCGCTCTAGAACCTGATACGCAGGACCGTGGAAATAGAAGCGATAGATGTCGGCGGACTCGATGATGTTTCCAGCCGGTGGGCTCAGCGCTGGTACGGTTGCCGCCTTGATCGACTGCCTCGTCAGTCGCACGCGGGCAGTGAAATGGGTTGTTACTTGCGGTTCATTTTGATTCCGGAGTGACCTGCGTCCAATCAACCGGCAATCTGCTACCAAGCTCTCGTCCTCAGGATGAACCATCGCCTCGACCGTTACCGTGCGCGGTTGGTTCCGATAAAACTTAAAGGGCGCCAGAAAATTCACGTCTTCAATTGTCTCGATGTGCCAGCCTGGGAGCAGGCATAGCGCAGTTTCGGCAAACGCTTCGACGCCCATCACGCCCGGCAGCACGGGTGTGCCGTCGATTTGATGGTCGTGCAGGAATGGCTGAATTTTCGGATCGAGGGTGGTCTCAATCGTTAAAGGCCCGAAAACACCGGCGCTCACGATCTTGCCGGTCATTGGCCCTTTCATCGGCCCTGGCGCAGGTGAGAGTTCCTTGCCGCTGTCCTCAAGAGCGGAAGCTTCTAGTCCACCGGTTTCATCCCATTCCTTCTCAAGAACGCCGAGGCGTTGCCCGATCACGATTTCGCCGCGCGTTCCGCCCATAGTCAGTTCACGGCGAATCACAGGAATCCCCGCTGCTGGTGGCAGCATATCGATGCCAGCCAGTTCCATCATTTTGGGGATGGAGCCGCGAGTGGCCATGCCGATCCCGCCCCATGCCGTCCAGTCGA
>JASIKQ010000132.1 GCA_030049565.1 Candidatus Sulfotelmatobacter sp. | reverse complement strand
CATCGTGCACCGCCTCCACGGTGAAACCCTCAGCCTGCAGGTATTCGCCGACCAGGGTACACAATTCAACGTCATCATCGACGATCAGAATGCCTTCCATTTTGCTACTTTTCATTGTGCACCCGGCGACGAGCGGTAAACGGTAAAGAATTGTCAAATCAAATTGTCCAACCACGAGATTGAACCAAGGTTGCGGTTTGACAAAACTTTACTCGGCTTGACGGACTTTTTACCACTTTTTCCAGGTCAAGGGTGTTCTCATATTTGTAAGCAAAACAGGGCCGGGTTCCCAAGAGGAACCCTGCAAGGAGTCACACGTTTATGAAATCGATTGGTTTTCGTCTACTCGTAGCCGCACTGGCCGTCACATTGGGTGCTGCATTGGCAAAGTCGCAGACGGCTGACACCCAAGCCGGGCCGCCTCCAGCTACGCACAATCATGCTTTTGGTCCATATGGCCACATGATCGCCTTCTATTCCAAGATGCTCAATATCACGGACGATCAAAAGGCGCAGATGAAGTCCGTGTTGCAAAAAGAGCATGCCACCATGAAGCCGCTGATGCAACAGGAGCATCAGCTCGATCAGCAGCTTAAGTCGTACGTGGAAGGCACTTACGATCAGGCCAAGGTGCAGGCATTGGTTTCACAGCAGGCACAGACTCTGGTGCAGCTTAAGGTGGAGGAAAGCCGCATTCACAACGAACTGTATCAGTTGCTCACGCCAGATCAGCAGGCCAAGCTAAAAGAGTTCGAAGCTAATCGGAAAGCCCGCTGGCAGCAACACACACAGGGAGCACCATCGGCTGCCCCTGAGGAACAATAGGGACGTGGCGGGGTCGAGAGCGGTTCTCGACCCTGGCCTTATCCCGACCTGCATCACGGCATCCCGATCCGCATCCCGGCAGCGCACGGCATGGGTTTGTCCACGCCAAACTCTGCACCCTATCCTGCTAGAATTTCATCTACACAACCTGCATGATTCTGAAGAGCATGCGTCCGTTGCTGCCTTATCTTAAGCGCTACCGCTGGGGACTGGTGGGCGGCGCGTTGTGTGTGGTCTTCAGCAATGGCGCATGGGCGCTGCTACCCAAGGTGATCGGCGATGCCGCACAGAGCCTTGAAACCGGAGTTACCCGGCACAAGCTCTTGGTCTACGCGCTACTTCTTTTGGGGCTGTCGGCGATCCGGGGGATTTTCCTGTTTCTCACGCGCTGGGTGGTAATCGGCATTTCGCGCGATATTGAATTCGACCTGCGCAACGATCTCTTTGAACATCTGGAAACGCTTTCCTACTCCTATTATCAGCGGATGCGCACCGGCGACATCATGGCGCGCATGACCAACGATCTGAACGCGGTGCGCATGTTGCTCGGTCCGGCGATCATGTACTCGGCGAACACGCTCGTGTTCACTGCGGCGGCACTATGGTTCATGGTGCATAAAAGTCCCAAGCTGACGCTATACGCCTTTCTGCCGCTGCCGGTGGTCAGCGTGGTCATTCAATACTTCGGACGCCGCATTCACGAGCGTTTTGAGCGCATCCAGGCAATGTTTTCGGATATCTCGGCGCGCGCCCAGGAAAATTTCTCGGGTGCGCGCTTGATCCGCGCTTATGTGCAGGAAGAAGCTGAGATACGCGCCTTCGAACAAGCGAATCAAGAATACATTTCGCGCAGCCTCAAGCTGGTCCGGCTGATGGGAATGCTATGGCCGACGTTGGAACTCATGCTCGGCATGGCGCTGGTGCTGGTGCTGTGGATCGGAGGGCGCGAAGTCCTGCATGGCCGCATGGACATTGGGGTTTTCACGTCGTTCAACCTGTACATGATGCAGTTGACGTTTCCGGTGATCGCTCTGGGCTGGGTGGTCAACATCTTCCAGCGAGGCACGGCTTCCTTGATACGGCTGAATGAGATTCTTCAGGAACAGCCCGAAATCAAAGATGAGAAGGATCTGCCCGATGTGCCGGTGGAGGGTGAGATCGAATTTCGCGGGTTGAATTTCGCCTACGATGGCAAGCCCGTTCTCAAAGATGTGAATTTGCGCATTCCCGCCGGGACGAGCATGGCCATTGTCGGTCCAACCGGCTCGGGTAAAACGACGTTAGTGAATCTTGTGCCGCGCATCTATGACGCGGCGCCGGGCATGGTTCTGTTGGATGGGCGTCCCATCCGCGAGTTCCCCATCGCTTCACTGCGCAAAAATATCGGTTTCGTGCCGCAGGAAACGTTCCTGTTCAGCGACCGCATTCGCGAAAATATTGCGCTGGGCGTGGAATCCGCGTCCGATCAGCAAGTCCATGATGCCGCCGAAGCCGCCAACATTGCGCATGACATTGAAGCGTTTCCCGAGCAATATCAGACGGCCGTGGGCGAGCGCGGCATAACGCTCTCTGGCGGGCAAAAGCAGCGCGCTGCCATTGCGCGTGCCCTGATTCGCAATCCCCGCATTCTGATTCTGGACGATGCGCTCTCCAGCGTAGATACTCAAACCGAAGACAAAATTCTCAATCACCTGCGCCAAGTCATGCAGGGGCGCACCACAATCTTTATTTCCCACCGCGTTTCCACGGTGCGCAACGCCGATCGCATCGCCGTGCTGCACGAGGGGCGCATCGTCGAGTCGGGCACGCACGACGAACTGCTCGCCTTGAACGGCTATTACAGCGACCTATATAACAAGCAATTGCTGGAAGAAGAACTGGCCGAGGTCTAACGAGTTCCCAGCTTCATCCCGGCCGCAGCTCTGCCATGCAGCGAGTCGATGCACCCGAGATTCTCGATTCCGAATCCTGTCCTGAAGAGGAAGTTCAGGCCGCGCTGCAAACTCTTGACCGCATCAACCGCTGGTTCGGAGGAGTCTCCACGACACTGAAACTGGTGGAACGAGCCGCTGCGGCGAGTGGAGAAAAACATTTTTCCCTTCTC
>JASIKQ010000131.1 GCA_030049565.1 Candidatus Sulfotelmatobacter sp. | reverse complement strand
CGGATTCTGAAATTCGTGGGCCTGAAATTGTGGCGACGCGTTCGATTTTTTATCCCAGCACGGAAGACATGATGGGATGGAACATCTCGGAAAAAGGCTTCCAAATCGTACTTTCGACCGAGGTGCCCAATCTGATTCGAGAAAAGCTGGGAGGCGACGTGAACGCTTTTCTGGCCGATCATGGTTATCAGCGAGGCGATCTCAAGAGCTGGGTGCTGCATACGGGGGGACCGAAAATTCTGGAGGCTTCGGCGGCAGCTTTGGGATTAGAAAACGGAGAACTCAAGGCTTCCTGGGATTGTCTGCGCAAGGTGGGGAATCTATCTTCGGCGTCAGTGCTGGTGGTGCTGGAAGACGTGATGAAGAACCGGCGTCCGGAGCGGAGCACGTTGGGTTTGCTGGCCGCCATGGGACCGGGATTCTGCTCAGAACTGGTGCTGCTGCGATGGTGAGGCCGTGTTGAATTCGACCGATGTCTTTGTGGTTGGCGGCGGTCCGGCCGGGCTGGCGGCGGCGATTGCGGCACGCCACCAGGGAATGCGCGTGACGGTGGCAGATGGCGGCAAACCACCGATCGACAAAGCCTGTGGCGAAGCGCTGATGCCAGATGCAGTGGTGGCATTTGAGCGATTAGGACTCGCCGTACCTTCATCGGAAGCCAGCTTGCTGAGTGGTGTGCGGTTTCTCAGCGCTGCATTATCGGCCGAGGCGGCCTTTCCCAGCGGGAATGGGTTGTCGATCCGGCGGACTACGTTGCATCGCATCATGATGGAGCGCGCGGCCGCGGTGGGGACTGAGCTGTTGTGGCAGACGGTGGTCACTGGGATTCGTGGCGAAGAGGTGCAGCTTAGCGGGAGGACGGTCCGCAGCCGATGGATCGTTGGGGCTGATGGAGCCAACTCCCGCGTGCGGCGCTGGGCGAATCTCGAGGACTACAGGCATAGCCGATTTCGCTACGCTTTTCGTCGGCACTATCGCGTACAGCCCTGGACTGATCGGATGGAAATTTATTGGGGAAACAAGAGCCAAGCTTACACATCTCCGGTCAACGACCAAGAGGTGTGTATTGCGACAGCCTCGCACGATGCGGAACTGCGCATGGATAAAGCTTTGTCGGAATTTCCCGAGCTTCATGACCGACTTCGGCGAGCGGAGATCACTTCGACGGAAAGAGGTGCGGTTTCCGCCAACCGCAGATTAAAAGGTGTGTGGCGAGGTAATGTCACGCTGATCGGAGATGCTTCGGGCACCGTCGATCCGATCACGGGCGAAGGCCTGGGGCTGGCGTTTCATCAGGCAATGGTATTGGCGGAGTGCCTGACAAAAGGTGACCTTGCAGCTTATCAAGCCGCGCATGGCAAGCTTTCGCGGCGGCCGCTGATGATGGCACGATTGATGCTGACCTTAGATGGACGCCGGAGGCTGCAATGCCGCACGCTTCAAGTGTTCCGCAAACATCCTGATTTGTTCCGCAGGTTGCTGGCTTTCCACGTGGGAGCGCTTTCGCCCTATGAACTCGCGCGGGATGGATTGACCTTGGGCTGGGGATTGCTCACTGCATGAGGCAGGCAGATTGGCGCTGGCACGCACGATTGGTTGCGGCATTAGCCTTCCTTGTGTTTGCTACCGAGGCGGCAACAGCGCAGGATCTCGCGTTGCGGCTGGATCCACCGCATACTTCCATCAACTTCACTTTGGCCGATGTGCTGCATACGGTGCGAGGAAGTTTTCTGCTTGAACGCGGCAACCTGCGCTTCAATCCCGCGTCGGAGAGGCTGTCCGGCGAAATTGTGGTGAACGCGAAGAGTGGTCAGAGCGGCAACAGCATGCGCGATCGAAAAATGCATAAGGAAGTGCTGGAGAGCGGGCAATATCCAGAAATTGTGTTTCGTCCCGATGGCGTGGAAGGAGCGGTGCAGGCAAACTCGCTGGTGCGAGTGCATGGAATTTTTTCGATTCACGGAATGGATCACGAGGTCACAGTTCCGGCGAAGGTCGAAATTTCCTCAGATCGTTGGATCGCAAGCCTACACTTTACGGTTCCTTATGCGAACTGGGGGATGAAGAATCCGAGCACGTTGTTTTTGCGGGTGAGTGGAACCGTGGACATCGAGGTCGCGGCATCGGGGACGGTTACGCGGCCATGAGCCAGGCGGCAGTTTACGGAATATTTACCAGCCCGGCGCGAATGGCGTAGACCACAAGCTCAGCGGTTTTGTGAATTCCGAGGGCGTTCATGATGTTGGCGCGGTGAACGGCGATGGTGTTGGCGCTGAGATCGAGAGCCGCGGCAATTTCTTTATTCGACTTTCCGTCGACGATGAACCGGAGAATTTCGAGTTCGCGCGGCGTCAATCCCCCATTGCGCTCACCTTTGAGAGTGGAACCCGGCTCGACTTGCGGATCGAAAACGGTTTCACCAGCTGCCACGCGGCGGATTGCCGAGCCGAGTTCGAGATTGATGGCATTCTTGAGAATGTAGCCTTTGGCGCCCGCCGCGATGGCTTGCCGCACCCAGGTACTCTCAGAATGCATGCTGAGCATCAGCACAGAAACTTCGGGCCGATCTTCGCGAATTTTTCGGGTCGCCTCGAGGCCGTTCATTCCAGGCAAAGCGGAATCCATGACGATAACTTGCGGCTTCAATTCGCGGGCCAGCTTGATGGCTCGTTCACCATCGCCGGCTTCGCCGACAACGGCTATGTCCGGTTCGTCTTCTAACAGGCGGCGGAAGCCGCGACGGACCAGAGCATGATCATCGACCAACAGTACGGTGATTTTGATAGACGTGTTCATGGCTATGTGATTCCACTTTTTCCCGGGCTACGATCAATCGCAATAACGTGCCTCCTGCTACCGGAGTTGAGAAGATGAGCCGTCTGCCCATCAATTCTGCTCGCTCAGGCATGGCCACGAGCCCGATGCCCTGCCTGGCAGGACGTGCGGTGAAACTTGCAGCATTGTCTTCCGCCTCCAGTTCCACCGGCCGGCAGCAAGCGCAATCGTACCCAAGCTTGCTTGGCACTGGATTGCCGGGGGGCCACGTTGTTCAGGCCCTCCTGCAACACGCGGTAAACCTGCACTCCCGCGCCGTTCTCTACGGTAAAGGGCGCACCCTGCTTTTCATAGGATATGGTAATTCCGGTCTGTCTTTCCACGGTAGGGATGTACCAGTCGAGCGTGGACTCCAGTCCAGCTTCAACCGCTGGCTGAGACGTGTCACAATGCTAGGATCACAATGCCGGGAATAATGAACCGAATTGACGTGCGGCGGAGTCCAACTAAAGATTGAGTTCCAACCACCGACAACTAGCGAATCCTAAAGAACAAGCGAAGCCTGCCAAGGTTCGACGGCTAAAGGCCGTGCTGCCCGAGGTGTGGAAGCTGATGAGCCCGCGGCGAGGACTGCTGGCTCTCGGATTCGGGCTGATGGTGATTAACCGCGTGGCTTCGCTGGTTTTGCCATATTCCAGCAAATTTCTGATCGATACTGTCATTACAAAGCACCACATGGATCGTCTCCGCCCGTTGGTTTTATTGGTGCTGGCTGCGACCGTCGTGCAGGGCGTCACTTCATTCTCCCTAACTCAATTGTTATCGAAAGCAGCGCAGCGGCTCATCGCTGAATTGCGCGAACAGGTTCAGGTACACGTCTCCCGGCTGCCGATTGCATTTTACGATGCCAACAAGACGGGAAATTTAGTGGCGCGCATTATGAGCGATGTGGAAGGCGTGCGCAACCTGCTGGGCACCGGCCTGGTCGACTTGGCGGGCGGGTTGCTAACTTCTGCAATCGCCCTCGTGCTGCTGTTCCGCACGAGTCCGCAGATGACGCTGATTGCGGTCGGTTCGCTGGTGTGCTTTGCTATCGCTCTTAACAAGGCTTTTGCTACCATCCGGCCAATCTTCCGCGAGCGCAGCAAAATCAATGCGGAGGTCACGGGACGGCTAACCGAATCGTTGGGCGGCGTGCGCGTGATCAAGGGATATCACGCCGAAGAGCGCGAAGAGAAGGTTTTCGCTGCCGGAGTACGGCGATTGCTGGAGAACGTCATGCGCACGCTTACGGCAACGTCGGTGATGAGCCTTTCGGCTAGCGTGCTGCTGGGGTGCGTGGGCGCGGTCACCATGTACGTGGGTGCTCATCAGATTGCTGCGGGCACGCTGACGATCGGCGGATTTTTCTCCTTCACGTTGTTGCTAGGATTTCTGGTCGCGCCCATCATGCAGATCGTTTCGATCGGAACCCAGCTCACCGAAGCGTTGGCCGGGCTTGAGCGAACGCAGGAGATTATGCGCGAGCGGCCAGAAGATCAGGATCCGCGCCGCGCCATCGCGCTGGGCGATATTCGTGGCGACGTTGTATGCAACCACGTAAATTTTAGCTACGATGGAATTCACGAAGTATTACGCGATATTTCCTTTCGCGCCGAACCCGGAACGGTTACAGCGTTGGTGGGCTCTTCGGGCTCGGGAAAATCTACGACGATCGGGCTGATCTCCGCTTTTTACGTTCCCACTAGCGGCCGAGTTTTGGTCGACGGCACAGACTTGAGCACGGTACGGCTGGATTCGTACCGCACGCGGCTAGGAGTAGTGTTGCAGGAAACTTTTTTATTCGATGGAACGATTCGCGAGAACGTGATGTTTTCGCGTCCTGCGGCGAGTGAGGAAGAATTTCTGCGCGCCTGCCGCATCGCCTGTGTGGATCAGTTCGCCGAAGCCTTTGCCGACAAATACGAAACCGTCGTCGGCGAACGCGGGGTGAAGCTCTCGGGCGGGCAGCGGCAGCGAATCTCGATTGCGCGCGCCATTCTGGCCGAGCCGCGCATCTTAATT
>JASIKQ010000130.1 GCA_030049565.1 Candidatus Sulfotelmatobacter sp. | reverse complement strand
TTCGGCCTCCGGATTCCGCTTGGTTGCGCCATGCGCCGGTCGGTGAGCCATTCACGGCTTCGTCGTTGAGCGATCCCGAAGAACGCCGGCAGGCGCACGAAACCACAAGCGATCTTTTGCTGGTGTATGCGCCCGGCAGCGCGCCCGACCGCTTTGCCGATGGCATGGCGAAGTTCGTGCCTGCGGGATCGGATCTGGTGTTTCAGATGCACTACACAACCAATGGCGAAGCGGCAAGCGATCAGACCATCGTGGGCCTGGTATTTTCGAAGCGTCCGCCGACGCAGCGCGTGATTACGCTGCAACTGAACAATCATGCGCTGATCATTCCCCCGGGCGCGGCCGATTTTCGGGTGGAAGTGCAGGGGACGTTGCCGAACGATGCAACTTTATTGACCCTGTTTCCGCACATGCACCTGCGCGGGAAGCGATTCGAATACGATATTGTGCACGATGATGGCAGCGTGGAAACTCTGCTGCGGGTGAATTATCACTTTCACTGGCAGCTGAGTTACAAGCTTGCCGAGCCGCGCGAGTTGAAGGCGGGAACCAGGCTGCGCGCCGTCGCCTGGTACGATAATTCGAAGAACAATCCGCACAATCCGGATCCGGAGAAAACGGTGACCTGGGGCGACCAGACTTCCGACGAAATGATGGTGGGATTTTTCGATGTGGCAGTGCCCGCGGCCATGAACAAGTGGCAATTTTTCGTACGACGTGAGTCAGCCGGAGAGCAGCAATGAGGCCGTCGGTTGCCGGCTGCGCGGCGATTTGTCACACTGGATTGGGTTCATTGCTTTGAGTGCAAATTCGGCAACTCTCACATTAGAAGAAAAGCAGGTTGGACGCGGGTTTAGTGCCGCCTGTTGGGCGCTGGCGCTCGTATTCCTGGTGGTGTATGTGGGTTCGATGTTCGCGCCCGCGCTGCTCGATGACGCCGACGCCACTCATGCCGAGGCGGCGCGGGAGATGTTCGTCACGGGCGATTACGCGACCCTGCACGTCAATGGTGTGCGCTATCTGGAGAAGGCGCCCTTACCTTACTGGCTGGTGGCGTTCAGTTACAAAATTGTTGGGGTCAGCGAATTCAGCACGCGTGTGCCCATGGTGCTCTCGATCATGTTGCTGGGCATCTTGGGAATTTACTGGGGGCGCCGGGCGTTTGGAGAGCGGGCGGGAATTTATACGGGATTGTTCGTCTACACGTGTGCGGGGGTGTATCTATTTACGCGCATCTTGATTCCAGAGGTACTGCTGAGCCTGCTGATTGCCGCGGCGCTGTATTTCTTTCTGACCGCACTTGAACCCAACGCGCCGGCCTGGCGTTGGTATGCCGGTTACGCAGCCATGGCGTTGGGGGTGTTGACCAAAGGTCTGATCGCGCTGGTTTTTCCCTGCGGAGCCGCATTTTTCTTTTTGCTGATCACGGGAGAATGGAGGCGCTGGCGCGAGTTTCGGCTGATTTCGGGCTTCGCGCTTTTTCTCGCGATTGCTGCGCCCTGGCATATTCTCGCGGGTTTGCGCAATCCGGGGACGGCGCAACATCATGGCTTTCTCTGGTTCTATTTTGTTAACGAGCATTTTTACCGATTTCTGGGCAAGCGCTATCCGCGCGATTACAACAAGCTGCCCGCCACGTTGTATTGGTCGCTGCATCTAGTGTGGCTTTTCCCATGGAGCTTCTACTTGCCGGCGGCGGTAAGGACGGCGATAAAGTCCCGGCGCGAAAAGAATTTCCGTGGGCAAACAGATTTTGCTTCGCGCACGCGCTTGTTGTGCTGGCTTTGGGCGGGTGTTGTGCTGATCTTTTTTGCCATCTCCACCAATCAGGAATACTACACATTCCCGGCATATCTGCCGATCCTGCTGCTGCTAGCCGATGGAATCGCGCAGTGTGAACGTGCGGAGTGTGAAAGTAGCGTACGGGTGGGATGGCTGAGGGGTTCTGCCGGGGCGCTGGCGGTGATTGGAGTAGTGGCCAGCGCTGCCCTGCTATTCGGATTGTGGCAGTCGCGGGATCTCCCTTTCGAGGCTGATATTGGAAGGCTGCTCAGCCAGCAGGATACGAGCGCTTACACGCTATCGACCTCGCATATGCTCGATTTAAGTTATGCGTCGTTTGCCGCTCTGCGGCTGCCGGCGGCGCTGGCGGCGGTGGTGCTGCTGGCGGGGCCGTTAGTATCGTTCGGCTTGCGCTTGCGCCGGCGGCATTTTGCCGCAACTTGGGCGCTGGGGGCAACAATGGCTGTATTTCTGGTCGCAGCGCATATCGCGCTGGTGCGATTTGGGCCGTATCTCTCGTCGAAGCAACTGGCTCACCAAATCGGCATCAGGGAACAACCCGGCGAAAAAGTGATGATTTACGGCGATCAGGCCTTTGGCTCGTCTCTGCTGTTTTATCTGCGGCAGCCAATCGATCTGGTGGAGGGGCGCACGACTTCCATGTGGTTTGGCTCAACTTTTGCCGATGCACCCAGAATTTATTTGACCGACGCTGATCTGCAACGCGATTGGGCGGGCAGCGGCCGCGTGTTTTTGTTTGTGCCGTCGTATGAAAAGGCAAAAGTGGATCAACTTTTGCCGGAGAAGTTCGTAGTGGCGGAGATTTCGGACAAATACGTGTATAGCAATCGACCTTGAGTAAGGCCGATTTCCACGTGAGGCGGCGTTCGATGATGTTCGCTATCAACAGAAATAATGTCGATGGAAGGGAACCAATCCGAACGCCCGTTCGGTCGCTTGCGCTCTCTTCGGGGGAGGCTTCGGTATCGCCGGCAGCTAGCCCGGATTTCGTTCGACTTCGCTCACAGGTCGCCGCTTCGCAAAATGCGCCTACTCGGAATGACATCCACCTCTGCATAACAATTCCTGATAGGAAGCATAAATAGTTTCAATTTCCGCACCGTATCCGCAGACGATACAGTGAGTCGCAGGTTGTAGTGTGTTCGAAGATCGTTTGCAGGAGCTATCATTGTTCATGGGGAAACGCCTGATCGCGCGGCTGGGCTTGGTGTTGCTGCTGCTTCTTCTGACGCGCCCTCTGCTGCCACAAACTGCGCCGGCAAATCCTGCTGACGCTAACGCACGCCTGGCGAAACTCGAGCAACAAGTGGCCGATGCCGAAAGCTCGGCTGACAATGCCTGGATGCTCACCAGCTCAGCTCTTGTGCTGATGATGACCGGACC
>JASIKQ010000129.1 GCA_030049565.1 Candidatus Sulfotelmatobacter sp. | reverse complement strand
ATCTCTTGTACGGTGAAACCAAACTTCTTGGCCAGATACAAAACTTCGGCGTCGAAACCCCATCCGCCGATCCGTTGCAGCGGGAAAATCGTTTTCGCGGCGAGCCGGGAATAAGCCTTAAACCCATTTTGCGTGTCTTTGTAGTCGAGCCCCAGGATGTTGCGTAGCAAGAGATTGTAGAGACGCCCATTCAATCGCCGGTACCAGGGCTGGGGATGGACTTGCAAGTTACGATCGACCCAGCGCGAGCCAATGGCGATGTCGGCACCATGATCGATGGCGTCCACCAACTTGGCGGCGTCTTCAATGGGGGTTGAATCGTCGGCGTCGGCAAAGAGGATAACGTCGTTGATGGCACGTTGCACGCCGTCGCGAATGGCTTTGCCTTTTCCGCAATTTACCGCGTTATCGATCAAGCTAATGATCGGGTATTGCGCGGAAAACTGCAGGACCACGCCGGCGGTGTCGTCCTGGGAACCGTCGTTCACCACAATAATTTCGGCGTCCCAGGAGTTTGCTTTGACGTACCTCAAAATGGACTGCAACGTACGAGGCAGTCGTTTTGCCTCGTTGTAGGCGGGGATCACGATACTGCACGAAGCGGTTTTCATAGCATTATTTGGATGCAAGAAGCCTTGTGGCTGTTGAATGAAGGAAGCTACGTTGGATTACTTAGATGACGCGGGCAGGCGCTGTATTGGGTTGTCGAGATTACAATGCCACTTGTTGCGCGTGGCCGAGCAGCGCTTCAGCGGGTTTAGCTTCCTGTGCCGGCACAGTGGCGGCGTCTCTGGCGGCAACGGCTTTCCTTGCCTCAGCGAAGACCACAATGAGGGTGAGAATGCTCACGCCGAAGGGTACAATTCCCCACATGATTCCCTGCCAACGTGGAGGCTCCAGCGGCGATGGGATCTTGGTTGCCTTGGGAACTCCCAGAGTGGTCCAAACCGTGGTTTCACCGTGATTAAAACTGGTGATTTCGCGCCAGCCGCCGAAGGTCAGGATGGGATTGTAATAATCATCGTGCACAAAAATAAATTTGAGTCCGTATTTGTCGGCGTGGCGGAGCATCTCAGCAAGCGCTTCCATGCCTTCGGTGTGATAGTACTTTGCGCTGCTCAACTGGCCCACGCCGTGACTCGTCATCTCCGGCAAGTTGCGCGCCGAATTGTATTCGCCGTCAATGCTCCACGCATTGGTATAGCAGGCAATCTTCGACATAGCGTTGGCGTAGCCGAGCGTGAGGTAACGATATTGATCGCGGCCATCTGAGTTCAGGAACTTGATGATGGGACGCACATCGGGCTCGGGTCCGACCAGGGGGAGATAAACATTCCACGCAGCACCCAAAGAGCCGGATGCGACCATCGCCAGAACCAAACCAGCGGCAGCAAATCTGCCAAAACGATCGATGAGGTAAATCGCCATCAAGCCGACAAACGGCAAGGCGAGCAGCAGTGCCCAGAAGGTGAATCTTTCGAAGGTGAGAATCTCAAAGGCGCGCCCCAGCAGCCAGCGCGGCAGAGGGGTGGTTCCGCCCAATCCAAAGATGAAGGCGAAGTAGAATCCCAGAAGCAAAGGACGCAGCCGTTGCTCGCCGCCTTTATAGAGGATGTATGGCAGGGCGATGGTCACTGCTCCGAAGGGAACGATCCAATAGTGAAGTCCCCAGAGCGGCTGCAAGAAAAAGTTGGCACGGCTCAAGTGCGGAATGGGGGTTTGCTCGATCGGAGCTTTCAGCATGATCAAGGCGTAAGGCAGCAGGGTAAAAAGTATGCCGCCGGCGGCCAGCCCGGCAAACTTAAGAACCCGCCGCAACGGCACACGCACGGATTCTTCCGGGTGCTCGGCGCGATAATCAGAAATTGCCAGCCAGATCAGGGGCAAGCAGAAAAAGGGAAAGCCGAAAATGAGCGTTGCATGGTGAGCGGCCGCGGCGGTGCAGGAGATGCACAGGCCGAGAACCAGGTCTTTGGTTTGGCCGCGCACCGCATACCAGTAAGCATAAGGAAGGGCTAAAAGGAAAAGCGTGGTCGAAGAGATGGTGGCAATCTGGCCATCCTGATACGTCAAATTGCACAGAGCACCCAGGAAAATCGAGCCGAAGGCTGCGTAGCTGGCGGCGCGCTCAGAGACCCACAGTTTCGCAAATCTGTACACCCCCACCGGCAATAAGAGAAGCATGATGCCCTGCACCAACATATACGCATAGCTCATCCCCATCAGGTGCGAGAGCAGGGCGATCCACTGGTGTAACAGCGGCGGATATGTCGTCTCCGAGAATCCCGCAAAGGCTTTCTCATTCCAGGGATTGAACCAATGGTGGGCATAGTTCGACGCCATGGACATGTGGAAATTGGCGTCGAAGCTGTTGCCCGGCACTTGCATCAGCAGCAGCGGCCCGTGAAATGCAAGCGCACAGAGGACGATCAGCCGCAGCGGAATCGCGCGGCGTAGCGGCGACGAAATAGCTATAGTCATCTCTGAGAGGGCTTTCTCTGAGATCGAACTTCTACTGCGGTCATTCTGATGCCGGCGTAGAACAAGGAGGTTGTCGGAAATTTGGGTGGGGTGAAGGCGCAGGCTCTGGCATTGGCCGACGCTGGGCGGCAGAAGTCAAAATTCCCGGTTCGCCGTAACATCGTCTAATAACGTTCGCTGAGGTTTCCGAACTTGGGCGTGGTGATGAGGAAAGACACATGGAATACGTAAATCTCGGCAAAACCGGTCTGAAGGTTTCCCGCATATGTTTGGGTTGCATGAGCTATGGCGCGCCCGCAACGAGCGCGGCGAAACCTGGAAGCCACGCTTGGGCTTTGAACGAACAGGAAAGCCAGCCATTTCTGCGCCAGGCGCTCGATCTGGGAATCAATTTCTTTGACACCGCCAATGTCTACTCGGCCGGCGCCAGCGAAGAAGTGCTGGGCAAGTTTTTGAAGGCAAACACGCGCCGCGAAGCAGTCGTGATCGCGACGAAAGTTCACGGCGTAATGCGCGACGAACCCAACGGGCGCGGACTATCGCGCAAAGCGATTTTCTTTGAGTTGGAGCAAAGCCTTCGCCGTCTGCAAACCGACTACGTCGATCTTTATCAGACTCATCGCTGGGATTACGGCACCCCGATCGAGGAAACGCTCGAGGCGCTGCACGACGCGGTCAAATCCGGCAAGGTGCGTTACATCGGCGCCTCGTCGATGTTTGCGTGGCAGTTCAGCAAGGCTCTTTATCTGGCCGATCTTCGCGGCTGGACACGTTTCGTCTCTATGCAGAACCACTACAACCTGCTCTATCGCGAAGAAGAGCGGGAGATGATGAGTTTGTGCCTCTCTGAAGGCGTTGCTGTCATCCCCTGGAGCCCGCTGGCGCGCGGCCGTTTGACCCGCCCATGGCAGAGTGAGAGCACGAAGCGCTTTGAAACCGACCAGTTCGGCAAGAAGCTGTACTCCGGCACACAAGAAGCCGACCGCAAGGTCGTTGACCGTCTAGGCGAAGTGTCCGAAGGCCTGGGCGCACCTCGCGCACAAGTGGCCCTTGCCTGGCTGTTGAGCAAGACGGGAGTCACCGCGCCGATTGTAGGAGCCACAAAACCCCACCATCTGCAAGACGCGGTCGCGGCGCTGGCGCTTCGCCTGACCGCCGAGCAAATCGCTTCTCTTGAAAAGCCGTATACGCCGCATCCGGTGCTGGGTTTCAGTTGACTAGTTCAGCAGAAACTTCTGAATGAACAAGACCGTGACGTCGAATTGGAAGTTGAGGTCGCTCAGATTGCTGAAGCCATGCCCTTCATCCTTCGCGGCGAGATACCAGACGGGCACGCCATTGGCCCGGACTGCCGAAATCATCTGCTCAGCTTCTGCTGGTGGAACCACCGGATCGTTCAATCCCTGCGCCACAAGAAGCGGCTTGGTGATCTTGTTGGCGTTATTCAAGGGCGCAATGCGCTCTAAGAATGCACGCACCTTGGGGTCGCGTTCGTCACCGTATTCGGCACGCCGTAAATCGCGCCGCCAATCCGCGGTGTGCTCGAGAACACTCACCAGATTCGAAGGCCCGTAGATGTCGACGGCGCAGCGGATGCGATCTGGATAGCGTGTCGCAGTCACGAGTGCGACGTTACCTCCATAGCTGGCGCCGGTGACCATAATGCGATCGGAGTCGAGGTCGGGCTGCGTCTTGATCCAATCCAGCAACGCTCCGATGTCGTTATAAGCGTCTTCCCGCAAGAAGCCGTTGTCGAGCTTGACGAAAGTCTTCCCGTAGCCTGTAGACCCACGGATGTTCGGGAACAGGAGCGCCACTCCAAGTTCATTCAAGTAATAATTTTGCGGCCCTAGGAAGTATGGCTGGAACTGATCTTCGGGCCCGCCGTGAATATCGATGTATGAGCATTTTCTTTCTCCTTATAATCTCAAGATGCCGTCGTCACCCCTCTCGCAGATCGGCTGGCTCTTTGGTTCGCCGCGGGCAGGGTCAGAACGGCTGGTACCGCGATGGTTGTTCCTGCGTGCGCTTGGCGCAATTTACTTTTCCGCTTTTTTCTCGCTGATCTATCAGATTCGCGGACTCATTGGCCGGCAAGGACTTCTCCCCGCTGGCAGCTATCTTGAAGCCGTGGCGCAAACGCTCGGTCACTGGCAACGGATCTGGTATGCGCCCACCGTGCTCTGGTGGTCCAGCGGAAACGCAATGCTGAGTAGCGTCTGCTGGGTAGGGATGATCGCGTCTGTGCTGCTCGTGTTAAACCTCTGGCCACGTGGAATGCTCGCCATCTGCTTCGTTTGTTTTCTTTCGTTCGTCAGCGCGGCGCAGGATTTTTCCAGCTATCAATCTGACGGCATGTTGCTGGAAGCGGGATTCATCTCGTTATTCGTCGCGCCACTGGGAGTGTGGCCGGGATTGGGGCGTACGCATCCCGCATCTCGAGCCAGCTTATTTCTACTGCTATGGGAGTGGTTCCGCATTTACTTCGAGTCGGGCGCGGTGAAGTTGCTGAGTGGCGATCTCGAGTGGCGCCATTTCACTGCTATGGACGAGTATTACCAGAACGGCCCTCTGCCTACCTGGATTGGCTGGTACGTGCAGCATCTGCCGCATTGGTTTCATGCCGCCACGGCCGGGGCGACGTTGGTTATGGAACTGGGTATCGTGTGGATGCTGTTTCTTCCCCGCCGCTGGCGCATTATTTGCTTCTTCATTGTTACGCCGTGGGAAATTGGCGTAATCCTCACCGCGAACTACACTTTTCTCAATTACCTGGTGCTCGCTCTGGGTGTCCTTTTACTCGACGACCGCGCCGTGCTGCGAATCGTTCCCACCAGGTGGAAAGCACGACTAACGGCCTCGGCATCGGGATCGGAAGAACCGCCGAAGGAACAAACCGCGTGGCAGCGCATTGAGCGTTATTGGCAAGCGGTGAAGCTCACGGTGAGCACGATCATGTTGAGCTGGATTTTTTATGTCACCACATCATTACTAATTTGGATGTTCGTCAAGGCGCCGCTGCCAACCTCGCCGGTAGCCGCTCTGGAGCCGTTTCGCATTGCCAACCAA
>JASIKQ010000128.1 GCA_030049565.1 Candidatus Sulfotelmatobacter sp. | reverse complement strand
AACCACGCCAAAGCCGAAGGCGAAGCGATGGACCTGACCCACGCCATGCCATTCACCCATCCCACGCGCATCTGGGCGGGAGATTTTCCCGATTGCGCGGGCGCGGCCATCACCGTGCTTGCCGCCGGCACCAATCAGCGGCCCGGCGAGACACGGTTGGATCTGGTCAAGCGGAACTACGAGATCTGGCGGCAACTGATTCCGCAAATTGTGCAGCACAATCCCGATGGCATTTTGTTGATTGCCACCAACCCAGTTGATGTGTTGACCTATGCCGCGCTCAAGCTCTCAGGACTGCCAGCCAAGCGCGTGATTGGATCAGGCACGGTGCTCGATACGGCGCGTTTTCGTTACCTGCTCAGCCAGCATTTTCGCGTGGATGCGCGCAGCGTTCACGCTTTCATCATTGGCGAGCACGGCGACAGCGAAGTGCCGGTGTGGTCGCTGGCAAATATTGCGGGCATGAAACTGGAGGATTTTTGCCGCGCCCAAGGCATGGAACTCGGCGCGAGCATCCGGCAAACCATCTACGCGCAGACACGCGATGCGGCCTACGGCATTATTGAGCGCAAGGGGGCGACCTACTATGCCGTGGCGGCTGGCTTAATCGGAATCACGGCGGCGATTCTGCGGGATCAGAACACGGTTTTTTCGGTGTCGACGCTGATTCGCAATTACTACGGCATTAGCGACCTTTGCCTCAGTCTGCCCACGGTTTTGAGCCGGGGAGGAGTGGACCGGGTGCTCCGTCTTGAACTTAACGACGAAGAGGTGGCCGGGCTGCGCCGGTCGGCGGAAGTGTTGCGGGCGACGATTAAAGAGCTTGATCTGTAGCGGGCTCAAAAGGGAATCGCGAGGCGGGGAACCGCGCTCCCTATGCGCAATAAAAAAAAGCGCCCCGAACTTCTCAGTTCAGGACGCCTCGGCAGCCCTCCCCCAGAACTGCCAAACCACGAAATGGATGGTAAAGAACAGCTTATTTTGTGTAAACGTCACTTTGGTAACGGCTTTTGGGTGGGTTCGTGAAAGCTATTTCATGGAAAAATGCAGGATCGGCCAAGGAAAATGTTACTGTTTGTGCCAGGTTTGGCCGTCGTCGAGCGTCATCCAAGTTTCGGCGGTTGATGTAGTTACTGCGCCGCTACGCGCATCGGAGAACTGAATGCTCAGTACGTCGCCGGTGAGAGCAACGCCATTTTCGGAAGGAACTACCCGCGACCAGGTGGTACCCGCGTCGGTGGTGTGATAGAGCGTGGCGCCGGAACCTCCAGCCCAAACCTCGGTGGCATCGGAAGAGACGGAAACGGCGCGGAACACGGCTGGGCCTGCGGACGGAGCTGGCTGGGAGGCGGCCTTCATTGTCGGCGCAATCTTGGCTGGCGCAAGTTTGGCATTAGCTGCAGTCTTCGCAGCCGTTCCATAAGCGGCTCCTTCCTTCGCCTCCGAAGCCGCGCCAGAAACTTCGGTGGAGCTTTTTGCCGCGATCATCTGCTTCCCGCTGTTCAGCTCAGCGGCAGCAACATCAACATCCTGCCAGGTTGCACCGCCGTCGAGCGAGCGTTGCAGCGCACCGGTGGCGCTGATGGTCCAGCGCAGGAGTGCGGATTTCTCCATGGGCCCGGCCATGATCTGCAAGTCAGGGTTTGGAACCAATGCACTTGACAACTCGTCTTTAGGAGCAGGTTTGGCTTTGCCTACGACCTCGAGCGCGTTTTCTTGCGTGGAAGCGGTTGCGGCTTGGTCGGCTTCTGTTTGAACGTGAACCTGTGCCGGAGAGGCCGGGGCAACGCCGGACACCATTCCTCCTCCTGATCCGGAGCCGATTCCTCCTCCTGATCCGGCTCCGTAAGCGTTGTGGGCGGCGCCTGCCTCTTCGGATCGGATGTGTGCGCTGTACCTGCCACCAGCAACCGCTGAACCGGGACGGCTTGGAGCCGGGGTTGGAAGTGCGGCCGGATTGCGGCTGACAAATGCCTTCCGCTCAGGCGGTGCGGGCGCAACCCGAGAAATAGTTTGACCTTGAGCGACTCGTTGTTTGTGCACGGCGGCTGGCGGGGTTGCCGAAGAAGCTTGTTCTGTCGCGGGGTTTTGCATAACGGGTGGAGTTACAGTCGCAGGCGCCGTTTGTTCAGTGCTCATCACGTTGGTGGCAACGGTAATCGGTTGATTGTGGCCCTTGTACTCAAGGATTGCGATGGAGGTGATGATGGCGAGTCCAGCGGCCACAACACCCCAGCGAAGTACTGGCCAACTGAACCAGCTGGCGTTGCCCCGATGCGCGGCTACGGTATCTTCTGGAATGGGCAATGCAAGCGCAACCACCTCGCGGCAACCGGCGCAGCGCGCCAGATGATCGAGGACATTTTTGCGCTCAGGATCGGCCAAAGACCGCTCGGCGAAGGCGGTGAGCAGATCGGCCTCAGGGTGCGGCCCTTGCGCGGCCGCTTGCAGCCCTTTCAGCACGGTTTTTGGTACGCCTTGCATTTTGCAGGGGTCTAGAACTTAGCTTTCAGCTCCTGCCTCTCTTTAACATTTGAAGCGCGGACATTTGAAGCCGGGACATTTGAAACCGGCAACACGCCCTCTTTTCCTGAGAACGCTTCTGCCGAAGAATCTTGCGCCAAAGTGCGGCGAAGATCCAGCCGCAGATCGCGGACATCGACTTCCAGGGCTTCTTCGGCCTGGCGGCGGGCCATGCCTTTTTGCACCATGCCTGCCAGAATCTTCTTGCGCAGCGATTTGGCCAGCTTGTCCACTTTGCGACTGATAGTGGATTCGTGCACGCCCAACATGCGAGCGATTTCGGCCAGGGTGCGGCCGTCGAGATAATACGCTGCCAGCACCATTCGGTCTTCCGAGGAAAGCGAAGATAAGGCTGCGTCGGTGGAGGATTCCAGGCGGGGGTCCGCAGCGAGAGTGGGCTCCGGCTGGGGCGCCGGGAATTGCGTGCCCTCTTCATTTTCCTCGTCGAGGCTGACCGTGCGCCTGGTGCGGCGATAGCGATTCACAAATTCCTGCGCCAGCACGGTGCGTAGCCAGCCTTCGAGCGATCCGCGCCCCGTAAACGAAGCCAGCTTCGATACGCGCTCGCCATCGCGTGTGTTGGTGCCGTAAAGCTCGGCATAGAGGCTATCGGCCAGGTCGCGCGCCGCGGAATCTTCGCGGGCGATGCGCAGCGCCGATTGGTAAAGCTTTTCCCGATAGCGGATGAGAAAGTTTTCCCACGCGACATTGCTGCCCGCCGCGCATGCCCGGGCAAGCGCGAGTTCGTCGATGCGCAGGGTCAGCAGAAAAGTTCGCGCCTCGGCCCGCGTATTGCCCACGGGCAGATATTTCCCCGCCACTTCGCAGAGAATCCCTTGGAATGCTTCCCGGCTTAGCCCGATCTTCTCGCAACCCGCTCTGGAATGCAGCTCGGACAACAGTTCGCTCACTGCCGACTGCACTTCCCCGGAGATGGTTTTGGCGGTGAGCATGTGGAGAAAGTTACGAGAGTAACGGCTCTGTTTCGATGCTACCAATTCGTTAGACGCTTGCAACCCAAATTTTGTCCGCAAGCCGCGTTTTTTATAGCGTTCTTCCGGCGAGTCGATGGGCGGCGCACGTCGTGGCTGCGCTCCGCAGCCGAACTGGGAGCGGCCTGCGCCGCCCGAGGGAGGGGCGCCATGCGTCGGAAATTGGTCGGGGCAGTGGCTGCATTTTCGTTTGTAACCGCGATGGTTTTGTTGGGGTTGGCAAGTCCGAAGCTGCCGCCCGTTCATGCCGGGGAGCAGCCTTCTGCGACAGGATATAAAGTGCTGGAGCCGATCCGGCATGGAACTCTGACTGTGTTTCCCGTGATTGCGCCCAAATCCTATGCAACCGGCCAGTTTCTCACCCTCGATGAAGGATTGCGATCGGGCGAAGTGGTTGTGACGGAGTATGGGAATATTCGGGGCCTGGTGCGGCGGCGTCCGGCGCCCGCAATACAAC
>JASIKQ010000127.1 GCA_030049565.1 Candidatus Sulfotelmatobacter sp. | reverse complement strand
CCTGCGTGGGACATCAAGCCGGTGCGCGAGCGCACTCGCGCACTCATTCATTTGTGCAGGGAATCGCCAAGGCCAGGCCGAGGAAGAAAACTGAGAGCCGGTGACCGCAGATTATGTGACTATCAAAAGATTAAGAAGGCAAAAATATGTGCTGTGCCGGGCTCCTAAATCTCCTCCACTTCTCCTGTATCCTCGAGTTCCACTTCGATCTTCCGGTTATTACAAAACCGGATGAGTCGAAATTATTTATCTAACGAACCGAACTTTTCAGTCAGTGATCGCAATCACCTGCTGGTGTGCTTTGGTTCAACAAATGCGCGGCAATTGATCCCCCGCTAGCATGTCGACCACACGCGTGGTTCCCAGCGGCGTACGCATGGTCACCAGGCCGGCATGTTCTTTTCCAACCGTACCGATGATCTGCGCTGCAATTCCAAGCGGATGATTCCGCATTGCCTGTAGGACTTTACCGGCGGATTCGGCGGCAACAATTGCAATCAACTTCCCCTCATTTGCTACATACAAGGGGTCGAGCCCCAACAGTTCGCAGGCGCCTCGAACTTCCTCGCGGATAGGGATGGATTGCTCTTCCAGTTCGATGGAGACATGAGACTGCTGCGCGATTTCGTTCAATGTGCTGGAAACCCCGCCGCGGGTGGGATCCCGCATGCAGCGAATCTCGCGGCGTACGGCGAGCATGTCGGCAACCAGCGTGTGCAATGCCGCACTGTCCGATTGAATCTCGGTTTCGAATTCCAGGCCCGTACGCTGGGCCAGGATGGCAATACCGTGTTCTCCGATCGAACCACTAAGCAAAACTTTGTCCCCGGGGCACGCATGGCTCGCGGAAAGATCGACCCCGTCGGGCACAACGCCGATTCCTGTCGTTGTTATGAACAGGCCATCGCCTTTGCCTTTTTCGACAACTTTTGTATCACCGGTGACCACCTCTACCCCGGCGGCGGAAGCCGCCCGATGCAGCGAGTCGACTACGCGCCGGAGTTCGCCGATGGAAAATCCCTCTTCAATGATGAAGGCCGCGCTTAGAAATAGCGGCATCGCACCCCCCATGGCGAGATCGTTCACCGTGCCATGTACGGCAAGCGAACCAATATCCCCTCCGGCGAAGAACAGTGGCTTGACGACGAAAGAATCGGTAGTAAAGGCGAGCCGCTGGTTGCCTATCTTCACGATTGCCTGATCGTCCAGTCGCGCAAGCGCGGGGTTGCGCAAGGCGGGAAGAAAAATATCGCGAACCAGTTCGTTGCTCAGCTTGCCGCCGCTGCCATGACCGAGCAGAATGGTGTCCTTGGCCGGGAGCGGGGCGGGGCAGCTCAGTTCGGCAATCGTCTTAGTCGTGGTCACGCGCTCCCTCCTTACCGGATACGGCGTGCCGCCGATAATGGTAATAGGCCGCACACGCACCTTCCGTCGAAACCATGGGCGCACCCAGCGGATTCTCTGGCGTGCAGCGCATGGCAAATACCGGGCAATCTGTGGGTTTCTTCAATCCCTGCAAGACCTGGGCGCTGATGCACTCGGCGGGTTCGTCCACGATGATTTCGCCGACATCAAAGATCAGATTGGCGTCGTAAGCCGCATAGCTCTCGCGCAGGCGCAGGCCGCTTTGCGGAATGGCGCCAATCCCGCGCCATTTCTGGTCGGCTACCTCGAAGACCTCTGCCATGATGTGCTGCGCGGGTAAATTTCCCGTGTAGCTGACCGACCTGACATACTGGTTTTGCAACCTCGCTTCCCCCGCCTCCAGCTGTTTCACCAGCATCAAAATGGCCTCCAGCAGATCGACCGGCTCAAATCCTCCTACAACAATCGGCACACGAAAATCGCGCACCAATGCCTCGTACTCAGCGCAACCCATCACCGTGCAAACGTGGCCCGGGGCAATGAATCCCTGTACGCGATTGTTCTCAGAAGCCATCAGCGCGCGAATCGCGGGCGGCACCAATACGTGCGAAACCAGCAACGAAAAATTCCTCAGCCCGTCGCGTTTCGCCTGCCAGGCCGCCATCGCATTGGCTGGAGCAGTGGTTTCGAAGCCGATGGCCAGAAAAATTACCTTGCGGCCGGGGTTCAGGCGCGCGATCTTCACCGCCTCAGTGGGATCATAAGCAATCCGGACGTCGGCCCCTTGTGCTTTAGCGTGAAATAAATCCGAATGTGAACCCGGCACCCGCAGCATGTCGCCATAGGAAACCAAAATCACGTCCGCGCGGGACGCCAAGGCAATGGCTTTGTCGATAGTTTCAAGCGGCGTGACGCAGACGGGACATCCCGGGCCATGCACCAATTCCACCTCGCGCGGCAACAAGTCATCGATGCCATAGCGCATGATGGTGTGGGTTTGTCCTCCACAAATTTCCATCAGCACCCACGGCTGAGTAACATGAGCGGCTATATCGGCGGCCAATGCCCGGGCTATGCGCGCATCGCGATATTCATCCAGATATTTCATGCCGCTGATTTTTGCTCCGCCTCAGGGAAGAAAGTTGAACCCTTCCAGAACTCTATCGGTCGGGCAACCGAACATCGGTGATCTGGGACACACGAAGATGTGACGAGACCAGGTTTTTTACTCGGAATCAGCCGGCGGAAGCTCGGCTTCGAGCATTCCCAGCTCGGATAAAACTTTGTAGGTGCGATCGGCTTCGGCGGCATCCACCAGGCTGATGGCAAACCCAACATGAACCATCACGTAATCGCCCACCTTGGCTTCAGGAACAAAGTCGAGCGAAACCTGGCGGATGATGCCTCCGAACTGCACGCGAGCGGCGCGCATTGGTTCGACGGCCTGAATTTCGAGCACCTTCCCGGGAATAGCTAGGCACATGTCGGAGCCCCATCCGTAAGTACAACACCGCCCTGGTCGAGCCCGAAGTGATGCTCGTCACAGTAGGCTGTGAGATGCGCCACAGCCGATACCGGCGGGCTGGAGTCTCATAAATGTGAGGGGCTCAGAGGAAAACCGTCCCTGTTCTTCTCGAACTGACATCTAGCAAAAATACGAGGATCTATGCTGGAAGACCTTTTTCAACCTATGCACCTGCTGGTAATCTTTGCCATCGCTCTTCTTGTGTTCGGCCCAAAGAAACTCCCGGAACTGGGCAAAGGAATCGGGGAGGGCATTCGCGGCTTCAAATCTGCAATGAGAGAAGCGCCGGTCGAGACAGAAGTAAAGCCAGCGGATAAAACTTCTCAGAAGTTGTCGAGCTAAGGCGATTT
>JASIKQ010000015.1 GCA_030049565.1 Candidatus Sulfotelmatobacter sp. | reverse complement strand
ACCGGTTTCGCGGGCGCGCTCGGCAGTTTGAGTTCCTGGGGCTCGGCGCGATAGCTGTTCCAGGCTTCGATAATTTCTTCCGGCTTGGCCTTAGTTTTTAGGCGGATCGAAACCGATTCGGTGTGGCCGTCTTCGACGGCAACGCGGTTGCATTGCGCGCTCATGGCAAAGGGAGCCGGGACGATGCCGTGGCCGTTGAGGCTGCCGAGAAGCTTGTGCGTTTCCTCCTCCATTTTTTCTTCTTCATTGCGGATGAAGGGGATGACATTGCCGAGAATGTCGAGAGAAGCCACGCCGGGGTATCCTGCGCCGCTCACAGCCTGCATGGTCACGGCCATGACCGTGTCAAGGCCAAATTTGCGGTGCAGCGGGGCGAGCGCGAGCACAAGGCCGATGGCGGAGCAGTTGGGATTGGTGACCACGTACCCGCCGGAAGTTTTGCGCCAGGATTGCGAGTCGATCAGCTTGATGTGAGCGGCGTTGACCTCGGGAATAACCAGGGGGACATCTGACTGCATGCGCAGGGCGCTGGAATTGGAAACCACGGCACAACCGGCTTCGGCGAATTTTGGCTCTAGCTCGGCGGCGATCGAAGCGTCCAGGGCGGCGAAGATGATTTTGGGCGCGCCCTCGGGCGTGGCGGGCGAAACTTTCATCGCCGCCACCCTCGGCGGGATAGGCGTTTTCAGACGCCAACGCACAGCTTCGGAATAGATCTTGCCTTCTGAGCGATCGGAAGCGCCGAGCCATGCCACCTCGAACCAGGGGTGGCGCTCGAGCATCTGGATAAACCTCTGCCCGACGACGCCGGTGGCGCCGAGAATTCCTACAGGAAGCTTATTCATATGAGGGTGGTTTGATTTTACAACAGGGGTGGTTTGCGGATTAATTACCTAGGTGCGGCAATAGCGTTTCAGCGATTGAGCCGTGAAAAAGAGCAGCTTCCCTTCGGCAGGTCAGGCACGCTCTCGCCGCCGCTTTGCGCGCCATTTTGGGATGACATCAGGGTTGCTAAACCCGTTCATTTCACACATTAAATCTTTGGTCACTTGGGGCTGTGCGGGCGAATTGCCGATGGTAGCTTCGGGAGGGTTGCGATGCCCGAGCTGCGCCAGAATTTTTTTACCAAAGAGTGGGTGATCATTGCCACGGAGCGGGCCAAGCGGCCCGAGGAATTGGCCACGCACCGGCCGCGGCAAACTGTGCCAGCGTTTGTGGAAGCGTGTCCATTCTGTCCCGGCAATGAAACCAAGACTCCTCCTGAAGTTACCCGGTTTCCGACAGGTGCGGGTGAGCCTTGGGCAGTGCGGGTCTTCCCCAACAAATTTGCGGCGCTGTCAAGCGAGGTTGAGCCTACGCGCAATCTGCAACACTTGCGCCGGCGGGTGAATGGATTTGGATTTCATGAAGTGATCGTGGATAGTCCAGATCATGCGGCGTGCATGGCGCTGCTGCCGGATGCGCATGTGGCCAAGATCTTAGGAGTGTTTAAGGAACGTTTTAACGCGCTGAGCGGCGATCATCGCATCAATCACGTAACCATTTTTAAGAACCATGGGGCGGATGCGGGGGCGAGCTTGCAGCATCCGCATTCGCAGATCATTGCGACGCCGGTAATTCCAAGCCAGGTGCGGCACCGGCTGCGCGAGGCGCTGCGGCACTATGACGATGCGGGGCGAATGCATGTTCTGCCACATGGTGGAGGAGGAAGTGGCCGAGCAGACCCGCATTGTGCTGAAGAGCGAGCTTTTTGTGGCCATGCAGGTGTTCGCGGCGGCCACGCCGTTCGCCACGCATGTTTTTCCCCTCAGACATATGGCAAGTTTTGGGGAGATCACCGCCGCCGAAATATCGGACCTGGCGCGGGTGCTGCGTAAATTATTGGCGAAGATTTATGTGGGATTGGAAAATCCGGATCTGAATTTTACCGTACGTAGCGCTCCCTCAGATTATGTAGGCGCGCGACACTTCCACTGGTATGTCAGCGTTATTCCCAGGCTGACTCGCGTGGCTGGTTTTGAGCTAGGGTCTGGAATGTTTATTAATACGGTGTTGCCCGAAGCGGCGGCGGAGTTTTTGCGGGGAGTGAGTGTGGAGAAGGCTACCTCAGCGGGAGGGTAGAAGCGGCACTCCGCAGGAGAAGCACAGCGGGATTCATGCCGGAAAGCATTTAACTCTGCTCGCCGACTGCCGGGACTACTTCTTCAATTCCATTGGTTTTGGGCTCTCGAACTCCGTAAGCGGGCCGAACTTTCGTTTTTCGTTGTATAAGTGCCAGCGCCGGAATACGATGCGCAGGCTGGCCATCACGGGAATGGAGAGAAAAACTCCGAGGATGCCGGCGATTTCTCCGCCCGCCATAATGCCGAAAATTGTGGCGAGAGGGTGCAGTTCCGTGCTGCGGCCCATGATGCGTGGCGAGTTGACGTAGTCCTGAATGATACGCCACAGTCCAAGAAAAATTATCAGCGCCAGCCAGTGCGGGTAGCTCATGAGCAGTGCGACGATAACAATTGTAATGGCGGCCACGAGTGGACCCACTACGGGGATGAATTCCAGCAGTCCGGCGGTGCTGGCGAGGACCAGAACGTAAGGCATTCGCATGATCGCGAAAAATATGGAGAAAGCCGCGAACGTCAGAGCTCCCAGAATAAGTTGCGCGCGGATGAAGTGGGCCAGCATGTGATTGAGATCGTTGAGCACTCCGTGGAGAAGTTCGCGTTTTGGCCGCGAGGGAATCGTATCCAGCAGGAAGTCACTGAAGGCGCGGCCATCTTTTAAAAAAAAGATCGACAACAGCGGAACGACGATGAGCATCCAGGCTTTGCCGGCGACTTCGGCAATCCACAACCCCATTCGCTGCGCCAACTGTGCGATTTCAGGGCTGTGCTGGGCGATATAGGTGCGGAGAAACTCGACGAACCTCTGATTCCAGCCGCGCTCGTACCCGATTTTTTCCGCGATCTGGCCGGAGCTTAACTGTTTGACGGTAGGGATGGATTGGACCAAACGGGCGCCCTCGCGGGCAATGCGCGGCCCGGTCGAGGCGAAAAAGAAAGCCACAAGGGCTAGCAAGACAAAGTAAATTGCCGCAATGGCAATAAGGCGGCCGTGCAGTGGCTTTTCCAGCCAGGAGACCAGTGGGCTGATCAAATACGCGAAGAAAATCGCGAACAGGAAAACCGTGAGCGTGTCATGAGCGGCATAGAGAAAGCCCAGGCCCAGCGCAAACAGAAGCGCGGTGACAAGTACGCGAGCCGTGCGTGCGTCGATTATGGGCAAATGGCTATTCCGTCAGAAGGAAAATAATAGGCCCCTTCGGAGCTTGCTCGGTGTCAAGGCAGGCTCTCGATTCGCCACAGGCGCA
>JASIKQ010000126.1 GCA_030049565.1 Candidatus Sulfotelmatobacter sp. | reverse complement strand
CGGCCACGTTCAAATCGCCAAGCATGGCAAACGAAGCGGTCACGACGCCAGTGGTCGGGTCGGTTAACACGGAAATATACGGCACCCTGGCTTTATCGAGCCGCACCAGCGCCGCAGAGATTTTGGCCAACTGCATCAAACTGACTACACCTTCCATCATTCGTGCTCCGCCTGACGCGGAAACAACTATCAGCGGCGTCTTGGAATCGGCCGCGCGCTCCACGGCTCGGGTAATCATCTCGCCCACGACTGCACCCATGCTGCCGCCAATGAAGGCGTACTCCATCACGCTCGCGATTATCGGCCTTCCCAGCAGCTTGCCTTGCGCATTGATTACGGCATCTTTCAGCCCCGTATCCTGCTGCGCCTGCCGCAGCCGCGACGAGTATGGCTTCAAATCGACGAATTTGAGCGGATCGGTCGATGAAATATTCGCGTCGAAGGTATCGTATTGATTGTCATCCATCAACAGCGCCAGCCGTGTGCGCGCGTCGATGCGGAAGTGCTTTTCGCACTTGGGACAAACGTTCAAATTCTCCTCCAGATCTTTTTTCCATATGATCTGACGGCAGCTGTCACACTTCACCCACAAGCCTTCAGTGCGGACTCTCTTCTCGCCCGAAGCGTTTAGCTCCCCGGATTCGCGCTTGAACCAAGCCATAAGAATGTGGCGATTGAGTGATTTTCGATCGGCTGGTTAAAACCCAGCAAATCGCACAATCGCCCGAATCGCATAATCACTCAACTAATATTCGATCCCTCTCTGCGCCATCACACCCTTTTCATAGGCGTGCTTCACCTGCCGCATCTCAGTAACCGTATCCGAAGCCTCGATAATTGTCGGGTGCGCGTTGCGTCCCGTCAAGATGACGTGAACCATTTTCGGCTTCTTCCTGAGGCTGTCGACCACTTTTGCGGGATCTAACATGCCATAGCTGATGGCGTAGTTAATTTCATCAAGAATCACCAAATCCCACTCGCCCGACTGAATCGCTTTCTCGCCTTCGGCCCACGCCTCTTCCACCATCTTGACGTCTTCAGGATCGGGCTTCTCCGTGCCCACTTTCACAAACCCGCGCCCCATCTGCTTCATCACGAACTTTTCGCCAAAGGCTTTCACGGCGTCCAGTTCTCCGTAATGCCACGAGCCTTTCAGAAATTGCAGCATCAACACGCGCATTCCCTGGCCCACCGCGCGCAGTGCCGTGCCCATAGCCGCAGTAGTCTTTCCCTTACCAGGCCCGGTGTTTACGATGATCAAGCCTCGGTGTACGTCTGCCATGTTTGCTGCTTGATTCTACTAGAGGTCCTATGACGAAGTGTAAGCGGCCGCAGGAGGACGGAATTAATCGATGAGCGTGAAGAGGAAAAAACCTGAACGAGGATGCCGCGTGAGCAGTCTTTGTATTAGTACCTCGCTTGGGTCCCTTCGTGACAATTGTTAGCGCCGTTTCGAGTTATGATGCGTCCGCGGAAGTTGAACTCTTTCACTGAACATGCGCATCCAAATTTGCGTATCCGATGCAAGCGGATCTCTTTGTCTCGGCGCTCCGTTGGAGGTCTCGTCGTGATCAAAAAACGCTCCGTCAACAACCAGTTCCTGAACAGTTGTGTGGTGTTATTGTTCTGCCTGCTTGCCGCCTTGCCCGCGTTTGCCGGCCAGCATGTTGCCCTTCACCCGCGCTCCGGGTTCGATACGGCCGAACAGCAAACCATTCGCGAGGTCGTGGAGATGGAACGCCAAACCAAAGAAGCTATCCTCCATCGCGACGCCGACTTCACCTCGCGCACGCTGGCTGAAGACTACGTTGCCATCACGCCATTAGGACAGGTCACCACCAAGCAGGAGACTGTTTCCGCCCGCCGCAGCGGACAGCTCCGCTACGAATCCATGAACGTTACCGACATGGTCGTGCGTCTCTACGGCGATACCGCCGTGGTCACCGCCCGCGCCGATGTCAAAGGCCACCAGCTCGGCGAAGATTTCAGCGGACTTTATCGCTACACCCGGGTCTGGGTTCGCCGCAACGGACACTGGCAGACCGTCAGTTACCAGGCAACGGTCACGCAATAGAAAGCTATTTCGGCCCGAGGTGGCGACTCTAGCTCCCTTGCTTTTCAAATTGAGACACCACCCGGCTCAAAGCAGGTTTGACCCTCCGCCGCTACTGATTTAACTTGGGAGTGCCCTTCCCGCTTCGCGTTGCGGGCCGCGGCGCGAGCTTTCCTCCATTTCATGGACAAAAAGCGCATCCTGGCCAGCGTGGTCGTGTTTTTGATTCTGGCCGTTCTACTTTACTTGCAATACCGTCACTGGCAGAGCTTCGATTGGGGTACTTTCTGGGCGCAAACCCACCGTATCCGGAAGCTGATGGTATTACGAGGGATCGGGTGGATCTATATCGCGTATGTGCTGCGGGCCATTCGATGGAAGATCTTCCTTCAGCCGATCCGACCAAAAGTAAAGTCGATCGAGCTCGTGTCTCCCACTTTTATCGGCTTCACTGGCCTCGCCCTGCTCGGACGGGCGGGAGAATTCATTCGTCCTTACCTTATCTCGCGCCGCACCGATCTTCCCTTCTCCTCGCAACTGGCGGTGTGGACGGTGGAGCGCATCTTCGATGTCGGCGCTTTCACCGTCCTTATGGTGCTAGCCATCTTTCTGCCGAGCGCCCTGCCCGCCATTCCGCACCCGGAGTATTACGTCGGTTTCCGTAAAGGTGGCTTCTTTCTGATCGCTCTGGTACTGGCGGCGGCTCTGGCTGCGATTCTGGTTCGCCGCAGCGGAGATGCTGTAGCCATGTGGGTAGAAGAAAAATTCCGGCCTGTCTCTGCCAACTTTGGGCACAAGCTGGGGGTGAGAGTACGTGAATTTGGCGCAGGCCTCGATACCATCCACGACCCGCTCTCTATGTTCTGGCTCACTGTCGTTTCTGTCGGCATGTGGTACATCATCGCGCTGGCATACAAGGAAGTAACGCACTCCTATGGTGTGGACGCGCTGGAAATCCCAGTGGCACAGATTCTAATTGTCATGGGCGCAAGCATGCTGGGTTCCATGCTGCAGTTGCCCGCCGTGGGCGGCGGCTCGCAGATGGCAACGATTGCCGCGCTATCAAGCATCTTCGACGTGTCTCCGGAAATCGCGGCTAGTTGCGGAATTCTGCTATGGCTGGTCACCTTTGCGGCGGTTGTTCCGGCTGGACTGATGCTGGCGCATCACGAGAGATTATCGCTGCGCAAATTGTCGGAAGAAAGCCATCGCGCCGAAGAAGCAGACTTGGCCCGCGGCGGCTGAGAGTGTTGCCTGCGTCCTGCTCCGGCAAATGGCAAGCCCTGTAGAGCAAATCTGTTTCGGCCTAATGTCACAACCTTAACTGTTTTCCATCACCGCATTCCCGCGCACGTTGGGACTAAAATATGACTAGGTTTGTGGAGGTTTTTATGATCCAGTCCTTCTCCTTGATGCTCAACGATGAAGAAAGAGAGCTGCTGTTCGAGATTCTGGAGGAGCGCCAGCGCACCTTGCTTTTGGAAATCGCCAATACGGATCATCACGATTTCAAAGTCGCTTTGCGGAAGAAGGAACGAGTGTTGGAGTCGCTTCTCAGCCGCTTCATGGTGCATGCGTAGTGCCCGATTTCTGACTAGGCAAACTACGGATAGAAAGATTTTTTTGTATCGCCGCGCTGGCTGGAGAAATTCTTAATGGACGAGGAAACGCGCAACCAGCCGGCCTCTGCCCCCCTGTCAAAGCAACCGTAGCCGCGGTTACAGTCGCAGCTCTGCACGCATCCCCTGCTACAATCTCAGGTTCAGCACTCACTGATAATAGGTCCCGCTAGCTCTGTGTCGGGGGAGTGTGGGTGTCTGCAATTTTGACCTTCGATAAGCAAAGCCATGAAATGTCCTTTTTGTGGATTTGAAAACGATAAAGTCGTAGATTCGCGAGAGAGCAAAGAAGCGGATTCGATACGCCGCCGCCGCGAATGCCTGAAGTGCGAAAAGCGCTTCACCACCTACGAGCGGATCGACGAAATCCCCTACATGGTGGTGAAGAAAGATGGCCGCCGCGAAAAATTCGACCGCCAGAAAGTTCTCAACGGCCTGCTCCGCGCGTGCGAAAAACGGCCCGTGCCGATCAGCAAACTCGAGCAGATCGTAAACGAGGCGGAAACATTCGTCACCGAGTCGCCCGAGCGGGAACGCAAAACCAGCGAACTCGGCGAACTCATCATGAACCGCCTGCGGCGATACGACAAGGTCGCCTACGTCCGCTTCGCCTCTGTCTACCTCGATTTCAAAGACGTCAAGGAGTTCATGGATGAACTGAAGGATCTGGTAAAAGCGAAGGAATCCGGGGACGCTCGGGTGAAGAAGGGCATATAGGAGAAAGCCTTCGTGAAGCAATCAGTCTGGGTGGCTACCGTTAAGAGATCCGGGTGAAATGAGAAGAACGATATGGTAGAGGATCCCAAGCCCGAGGATGCGGCCGCGACCATGCATCAAATCAATCGGGCGTGGCTCGAGGGCCAGGTCGAGGATCTTGTTCCGATGATACATCCTGAGATCGTCATGGTTTTCCCTGGTTTTTCCGGGCGCATCCAGGGGCGGAAAGACTTTCTCGCCGGGTTCCGCGATTTCTGCCAGAACGCGAGAATCCACGAATTCCGTGAGCGTGACCACCAAGTAGATGTCGCTGGCGATGTGGCGGTAGTCGCG
>JASIKQ010000125.1 GCA_030049565.1 Candidatus Sulfotelmatobacter sp. | reverse complement strand
GATCGATATGATGGGATAAAACTTCAAGAATGAAACGTATCCGGTCGATATTCTTCGTCCGACCACAGACACAGTTCTTGCTGCGGGCTTGAGGCAACGCTACCAACCACGGTGAACCTGCGCGTGGCATTCTGCGCAGAGCGTGATGAGGTTCAGTTCGGAATCTTCACCGGAGTGGCTGCGAAGTTGTTGATGGTGGACCTCCAGGTTCGACATCGCGCCGCAGGATTGACACCGCCAGCCATCCCGGCGCCGCACTTGCTGCCTCAGATTTTCGTATGCAACGGAGTCAAGCCGCAGACGCGCGACCTTCGGGCGAATGCCGTTCATGACACTTTCTCAATCACGTTCTCGAGGAAAGCTTGCTTTTGTTCTTCCGGCAGGAACCGGAAGAATCTGTTCATTGAAAACAGCAGCATCTCCGGATTTCCGTTGTCCAGGTTCGCTCCCGCTAGAAAGTCGGCACAGATCATTTCCAGGCAGTAGCCGCGCGATTTGTCCGATCCCAGCATCAGCGCGGCTGTCTCAATTGCTTACTCAATCACCGGGATCTGGCTCTTGTAGAACTTGAAGTAGATGATTTCCGATGGCTCGGTTTCCTTTCCTGTCAGCTCCTTCTCCACCTCCTGCCGGAACTGATCTTTCGCCATCTCCCGGGCTTTGTGCAGCCAGGTTGCACAATCGAACTCCTGCCCGTCCCGCCGTGCCACCTTCGCCAGCTCCAGCCCCTTCGTCCACCCAACTTCCCGCAGTTCCTTCCTGGCCTTTGGCGGCAAGTGCTCGTGAATCGACATCAGGTAGTAAGCCTTCCGCCGGGACTCCGGAAATCTCTTCTCCAGAAACTCGTCAAACGATTTCAGTTTCTCCAGCCGCCAGTACTGCCCGGCCCGAACCTCGCACAAGTAACGTCCCAGTTCCACAAACTTGGTATCGCGTTCGTTCTCCTTCCGCTGCTCCCAGGCCAGGATCTGGTCGATCTGCGTGAGAACGAACAGAGCGCGCTCGCGATTGAGCTTCGGGGGCATGGGCGGGTTCTTAGTAATTAAGCTCGTCAAGCCAATCAAGGTCTTCCGCTCCTGGCCGCCGCACCAGAGCGGCTTCAGCCATGTCCTGCCGCCCTAGACAAAACCCTACATAAGGACAGCTGCTGCACGGGTTCTGCGGGAAGCGAATGCCGCTGTGAGGCAGGAACTGGGCAGATTCAATGCGGCGGACGGTGTCTTCGACCAGCTGACCGAATTCCTGGCGTTGCTCGTCGGTGATGGTAGTGCGCAGATACTGAACCTCGACCAGTCGTTTGCGCACGAAGACAACCTGAGCTACGTCGGCAATACCCGTCATCCAGGAGTAGCAGACCAGCTGCGGATCGAGCGCCAGCAGACCGTCGGGTTCGTCCGGATAGCGGCTGGAGGTGGTCTTCCACTCCAGTAAGCAGCGGGTGCCGTCCAGCAGACCAATAGCATCGATGTAGGCTACAAAGTCGTTGGTGCCGGAGATCGGCTTTAGAACCTTGACTTGCAGGTTGCGGCGGGGCTGACGGATGTGAACGCGGTCGTCCTGGCAGAAGCGATCCAGCAGCATGATCCCTTGTTGGAGCATGCGGTCCCAGGTGTCATTCTTTGCAAAGTGCAGTTCCTCGTTCTGGCACGCCGACCATTCCCGGAACAGGGCAGCGGCCGGATCTTCGCGAAGAAAATACGCCGACAGTGCCCGTTCGAAAGCGCGCCCGAACAGCATGGCAGCCCGCGTATCCTTTTCCTTCCAGCCTTCGAGGTAGCGATAACGATAGCGCCGAGGGCACGTCAGGTACTGGCTGATCTGGGTGTAAGAGTAGATCATCTGCGGGCCTCCGCGGATCGAGAGGGAGGGATATTCGAGCTTGGCGCGGCGGACAATTCTTCCCACTGGCTAGCCGGGGCGAAGCCGTCGAGGTTGATCAGCGAGATCCCATGGACCATGGCGTGGCTGATCTTGACGACACCGCGCAGTCCGGGCAGGGCTTTCTCATCGACCTGTTCGTGGGCCAGAAGTTCCGGGTCATAGAGAAAATCGCGCAGGAACCAGCCCAGCTTCCAGATCGCTTTCTGGGTACAGTAGAGGCGGCCGACGATGGGATAGCCGGCAAACTGGTTGGGTTCGAGGATGGAGAGCCGGAGAACATAAAAAGGTTTCTGCGCGTGCCAGCGGAACTGCGCACCGTCGACGCGGACGAGGAAGACTCCGTCGGGAATCTCAGGCCGCGCATCACGAGCGATATCGGCAAGACCGGGGACTTGGCGTTTCATGCGACTACCTCCTGGTTCGAACGGGCGTAGCTGTTGAGCTGGCACAGCAGGGCGTTGCGATCTTTTACGGCCCAGTCGGCGAGGTGAGCGACGAAGGTTTCGATCTGATCCCGAGTTGCCTCACGCAAGGTCTTCACACCGGAGAATTCGGTGGCATAAGCCTTGACCAAATTGGGATCAAGTTGATGCTGGCGGATGAGTTGGCAGAGGCGATCGCGGACGGTACGGCCGCTGCCGTTTCCGTTGGTAGGCTGTGGAGGCAACTTCTTCGCCTCTTGAGATGGCTGGGGCGGTTCGGCGACGGATCCGATCTCTTCGACCGAGCAGATACCGATGCCGTAGGCTTTGCGCAGAGCGCGATTGACGGCACGCGTCTCGGCCATGCGCATCTCGGCGCCGCGAACTAAGGGGGAAACGTTGGATGGGTCGGCATCGCCGTAACCGGCGAAGCCGGAGGAACTCTTCGAAGGGTAGACCGTTGCTTTGAGGACGAAACGGTTCGCCGCGGAATCGCAGAGCGCTTCGACAGCTTCAACGTGGATTCCATGGCATTTCTTGCGCCGCGCCAGACGGACAAGACCCGTGTGCGTGATGTACCAGTTTCCATCGAGAAACTGAAGATCACCCCTCTTGGCAGAAAAACCAAAGTCAAGGGTTAGGCCTTCCAGCCGATCTGTCGCGCCCGACGCCGGCGTTCTGCCGAGAGTTCGCCTTGCCCATCTGACATTTTCTTTAAGAAGCGTCTTGGCGTAATGAAGTCGTTGCACAATCCGAATAGTCGTTCTTTTTTCGGAGCCCATCGCACTGCCCTCCCGAATGTGATACATTGTGTTGCATTAATGTAATACCATGTATCACGTTAAAGCGCAAGAGATTTTCTGTTGTTGACTTCGCCAGTAGGCAGCTATATTGCATACGTGGCCAAGACGGATTTCATGGTCTTCCGCGTAAACCCAGATCTAAAGCGGGAGCTGCAAAAACTTGCCGCTGAAGAACAGCGGACGGTATCTCAGGTTTGCGAGATGCTGCTCTACGAAGGTCTTGAAGTCTATAAAAAGGATGGGCCGAAATTCATGCAGCGTTTGGTTGCCAAACAGAAGAGCAGGGCGAAATAGCCGAATCAGGCGCGTACCTGCTAAATTGCTCAGCTGGTCGCGAAGTGCTGTCCGCGGGAGATCTGCCCTCGCGGCTAGAATGACCTCAGAAATCGCATCTTTAGTTCGTTCTGCTAAATTGGATGCGCAAAAAGTTCTGCATGCACCTTCGGCACTTGCCTGGTTCGCCTACCCGCGTTTACTTTCTACTTCAGAAGCTCCGAGAACCCTGAGATACGACCTTTGTTACTCTCGCCCTTGGACTTGGCTAGAAAATTGTAGATCGGCTGTAAATCCCTTCTGATTTGGTTGGAGCGTCGGACCCCGAGCAGGCCCGGGCGTGTTCTCACGTCCAAACTGCACTGCCGGAGATATAAACCTAAGGAGACATTCCGATGACTACCGAAAAGACACGTTCAGACGCTGAAGCAAATCTGCAAAATCCACCGAAGGGCACTGGCCCGAGAACGCCGCGTGGGAAGAGCCATTCGCGACGCAACGCGCTGAAGCACGGATTCTACAGCCGGGAACTGCTGGTTTCCGAAGCAGACGCACCGGAACTCGAGGCACTTCGTCGACAGCTGGAAGCTCAGCTTAAACCGGCCACGCCAATGCAATGGCTGGCATTCGACAACGTCGTTACCTGCGCCTGGCGGCCAAAATCCGCTATTCGCCTTGAGTCGCCCCTTTTTGCAATTGCGTTTCAAGCCTGCAGCCAGGACCGGACCGAAGCTGCTGACGCACAAGTCGATCCGCACCTTGTGCGCTGGTACGGCTGCAGTCGGCTCGACCTTCGTGCCGGTATTAAGAGCCTCGAGCGGGCAAGCGCAGAATTCAACGTTCTGGGGCGCCTTCCCGACGAAACGAAAAATTTCCTGAGTCGCGCGTTTGGGTCGGATTTTGTGGACACTCTCACCCAGTGGACGCCCTTGAGCAAAGATGCTGTGCTCATGGCGGACATGCTGGTAAAGCATCGTGAAAACTTTGGGGGAGACTTGTATCCTCCAGGCAATCAGCCGCCGGACAAGGTTCTGGATCCGCAGCAGTCCTCACAAATGGTCTTGAAGCTGATCGATGAGCGCCGGAATTTCTTGGCCGAATTACTCAAAATGATGGACCTGAACCTGTCTGACGCGGAAAGCAGGAACCGGCAAAGATCCGATTTCAACCCCAGATTTCTCGCCGCGGCGAATCGGGAACTGCGCCGGGCGGTGGACTGGTTCCTTCACTTAAGGGAGGTGGGCCTATAAAGTTCGGCGCGATCCTGCCACACGTGCCCAGGCTAGCCCCGGCTCTGCGGCTCGAGAAGCCGGCTATGCCTGGTACGCCGGCATCTGAGGCGCCCTGGACTGTTGAGGTTCGACAACACTTAGATCGTCGGCCAACCAGATACTGGAGTCTGGCAGATTACTTCAGGTTAGTTCGTGATACGTTCCGAACTGCGCGCCGTGCAGAGTTAAACCCATTCAAACGGTGTACTCCAGTCGGGTAAGATCTCCTGAATGGAACTCAAGGTGCAATTTAGTGAAGACCCTGCTTTTGTCTTGAGCAGAGCTGGAGTTTTCCTTTCCTCTCGACCAGTTCTCCACAATTTGATTCTTTCGATCCTCCACGCACGCGTTGCGCATGGCGATCCGGGTCGCTATTGGATGGCAATTCAACGGGACGACGCTGTTGGCGTCGTAGTACAGTCACCGCTGACATTTCCGGCGACGCTGACGCCCATGGAACCGACGGTGGCGATGGCAATGGCTGATGCGATTGCGGATGCGGGTGTGGCCCTGCCGGGAATCAACAGCGAGGCTGCAACGGCAGCCACGTTCGCCGGACAATGGAGTGAGCGCTCCAAATCGGCAGCCACGCCTTTCCAAGGGAATCGGCTTTACGAACTCTTAGAACTCGGAGAAGTCTCTCGAAGGCAGGTTACGGCGGGCAGGTCCGACAGAGCGCAGCTTAATGATTCTCTGGAGTCGCGCCTTCCAGCATGAAATTGGTGAGTCTGCCGACGATACCGAACTTCGCGTGGATAGAGGGCTGGCAGCCGGACAACTGTGGCTGTGGGATCTAAGCGGAGAAGCGGTCTCTATGGCAGTCAGCCGAGAGTCGGTTCATGGCGTGGTGCGCCTCGCTGGCGTCTACACGCCGGCCGAAAAGCGGAGGCATGGTTACGCGGCGGCATGCGTTCATGCGCTTTCGAAGCAGCTGGGTGACCTTGGATATCGCTGCATCCTTTACACCGATTTGGGTAATCCCACATCGAATTCTATCTATCGGCGAATCGGGTATCGGGCGGTAGCAGAAGCTCTCCGCTATCGCTTTGACTAATGTGCAGTTCGGAACGCGCCATCGGAACGCCCGAGACCGCGGGCTGTAAAGGTCACACGCCTGCACTTCGACCTCCGGTCTGGACGCATCGTTACGCTATTTAGCATCACGCCAATTGGCGTCATATGGCAGCCCGAAAAGCCCAGAATAACGCACAGTGGAGATGTACTGTTAAGGCAATCAGTGGCCTGTCTGATGTTCAGACTGATCTTGTGTGCGCTTCCAGCGCCGAATCCACTTGCGCGCCCAACGATAGTGACTTGCAGTCTCCGCGCGGCAATAGTCACTGAGCGTCCACGTCGGCCCCATCCACTTGAAACGCCCTACCGCCACCAAGTCTGCATCGGGAGTGGCTTCGACAAGAGTGACCGCGAGCATCATCGGCGCGGGGGGGGCCCAACGCGATGATCAGCGTTACCATGCCGCAGTCGGCATCAGTTCCCACCGCTATTATTCCTATCACCGGGTTGAACAGCGCAGGTGCCGAAGTTTACGGGGGACAATACATCTCGTACATTTCGATGACCGCGGGACAGACGCTGACCATGCCCTTGCCGTAGAGAAGGGAGTAGGCCAG
>JASIKQ010000124.1 GCA_030049565.1 Candidatus Sulfotelmatobacter sp. | reverse complement strand
CCCGTGAGCAAGCCCAGAAACTTGGGCTTTTTTTCGTTGAACCACGCCGTCATCAACCAGGCGACGGCCGCAAAGGAAGCAGCCACATCGGTATTGAGGAACGCTGTGGCGGTCACGGAATCGGCGCGCATCTCGCTACCGGCGTTGAAACCGTACCATCCGAACCACAGCAGGCCGGTGCCCAGCGCAACCAACGGAATGCTGTGCGGTCCGCGGTCCAGGACACGGCGCTTGCCCACATACAAAACGGACGCCAGAGCCGCAAAGCCCGCAATGTTGTGAACGACGATGCCGCCGGCGAAGTCCTTTACACCCCATTGCTGCAGAAAGCCTCCGCCCCACACCATGTGCACAAACGGAAAATAAACAAAGGTGAGCCAGGCGGTGAGGAACAACATGTAGGCCTTGAAGGTAACCCGGTTGGTGAAGGCGCCGGAGATCAGCGCCGGTGTAATGATGGCGAACATCATCTGGAATGCGATGAACACCATCGCGGGTATGGTGTCATTCGGAGACGGGGTATTGAGGCCAATTCCCCGCAGACAAGCGTTGTGGAAGTTGCCGATGATCCCGTGCCAGTCGCCGCTGAAGCAAAGGGAGTATCCATAGAGATACCAGATCACCGTCGTCCAGCCCATAGAGACGAAGCTCTGAATCATGATGGCCAGGACGTTCTTGCGGCCAACCAGGCCGCCATAGAAGAACGCCAGTCCGGGGGTCATCAGCATGACCAGGCTGGAGCACAAGATCATGAAGCCGGTGTTGCCAGTGTCGAGATGCAGCATAAGAGATCCTCCGCGGAGACGTGATATGAAGGCTCGCGAATTTGCGAGCGGGGTCCCGAACTCGAAAGTCGCGCAGGTGGAGGGCCCTGAGACCCAGATGCGCGGAAAACTGCTCTGACATTCCTAGGCTGGACTCACCGTGGGAGAAATTCAGTGCGGCAAGTCACAGGGCGGGGTGATAAAGGTGGGGATCGAAAGACGCAGCGAGAGTTTGACGTGAAGATCTCTTCATAATCGAAAGGACAATTGTTGTAGACAGGCGTCTCTGCAGTAGCTCAACACCAATGCTGTGTGGTGCAACGCGGCCAGGTCCTACGTTCCGCCGATTCCCAAAGGTGCTCTTTTTGATTCGAATCTAATGCGCTTTTTGCAAAAGGTGGGATAAATGTGCTTCGACAAGGGCCAGCGTTATAGTAGCAATGACCAATACCACCGTGACAGCAAATCCCCGTCAAACGCGGGATGGGGATGTACGCACTGAGGGGATTTTGCTACGGCCGTACCTTGGACGGGTACACGCGGGGGAGAGCGGCGCTTTCGGTTAATTGGCGGGCTCGGGTTCGAGTTCTGATTGGTTTTCGAGGAAGACGTTGAATTCTCTTTCGGCAGGAGTGAGGCCTTCGGGAATCGCGCCGCGGTTGTATTCGGCCATGCGGTGTTTCCACTTCAGAAAATCGGTGATGCTTTGCGGTTCGATGCGGACCTCGACGCGGCGCAGGCTGGCCAGCAGCAGGTTCATTTCACAGCGGAAACCATAGGCGCTGCGCAAATTGTTTTCCGACGGACAGGTCATCTCGATTTTCTCGCGAACCACTTTTCCGCGGATCAACTCGAGCAGGCCCCAGCCTTTGGGTAATTCTTCTTTATTAATCAATCGCGCGGGAACAAGATAGAAGCGCTCGCAGCCGACGCCTTGCCGAGGCTTGAGGCGGAAGGGCTTGGCGCGATCGGCGAGGAAGTCGGAGCGCGTGACCTTGCATTCGACCAGCACAGAGTGGCAGGCGCGCTTCCAGCCGATGGCGTCGGGCATTTCTCCGCTGACGCAGGCTTGCTCGGAGAGGATAACGCCGCAGCGGTAGCGGCGCAGCCAGCGGACGGCTTTTTCTACAAGTTGGGCATGCGTCATAAGCACGGGCTCCGGCGAAACCGTCACTACTCGTACGTTCTAAATGCTCCGGCGGAATGTGAGGAAGTAACTGCGAAGCTTCGTTTTGCGTCTTCTCAATGGTAGGAGAACTGAAAGGTTACGTGCTTTCGAGGTCGAGATTAGCGCGGGCAGAGCGGCCGGCTTTCTCGCGCGTACCCACAAAACAGGGGCGCGGGTAGGGATGCCCGTTCGACTGCGCTCAGGGCAGGCTTTCGACTCCTCAGTCGGCGCCTTGGGCGCTGCCTGCTCCGCTCAGCATGACAGTGCATGAATGCCGACCCGCGGCATCGGACCTCGGGTCTCTGCTAAACTTTCGCTTCAGCCTCAATCCAGGTTCTCACTTTATGCGGCTTCTGATCTCCTTTGCTATGGTCGTAATTATGAGCACTGTTTTCGCCGAAACTACTGCCTCTGCACAAACTTTACCAACGCCTAAAGCCATTACTGATCCCAAGCAGGTTTCGTCCAAGCCGAATGCGCAGGTCGAGCCGAAAAGTCTGACCATCGAGAAGCTCTACATGACGCGGCAGATTGGGCGGCCGACGTGGTCTCCGGATGGCAAGAGCATTGCGTTCATTTCGAACATGAGCGGGCGCAACAATATCTGGGTAGTTTCTGCCGGGGGCGGATGGCCTACGCAACTAACGGTCAGCGATCAGCGGCAGACTGCGATTACGTGGTCGCCCGATGGGAAGT
>JASIKQ010000123.1 GCA_030049565.1 Candidatus Sulfotelmatobacter sp. | reverse complement strand
GACCACGGTGGATGAGTCGGCAGGGCGCGGGCAGAGTTACGTTGAAGACTGCCAGATTTGCTGCAAGCCGAACCTTCTGCGCATCGAGTATGACTTGTCAGCAGAGGAGTTTCTTATCAGGGCCGACCTGGAATAAAAGTCGCGCCGCATGCGCGGCGGAATTCCTGGTCGCGACGCTCGTAAACTCCCATATCACCTTTGTGCCCATGACTCTTGTAATGAATTTGGCAACTGTACGCAAAACTAAGGAAGGAATCATTGATGGCCAAACCCATCCCTCTCGGCACGCGCGGTGAGGCGCAGGAAACCGTTGATTTCAAGCACACGCTAACCGCACATCATCCCGATCTGCCGCCGGTCTACTCCACGCCCGACATGATCCGTCTGATGGAGACCGCCACTTTCCTTGCCCTCCAGCCGCACTGCGAGGGCGACGAAATCACGGTGGGCACTTCCATTCACATTGAGCATCGCGCCGCCAGCGGCATTGGCGCGCACATCACAGCTGAGGCTGTATTGGAGTCGTTCGACGGCCGTTTCTACACCATGCGCGTCAGCGCCCGCGACGACGCGCAGGAAATCGGCCGAGGTACGATCGGCAGGGCCATCGTTAGCGTGGGCAAGTTCGTCGAAGGGTTGAGAACAGAGGACGCGAGGCAGCAGGCAATCAAAAGCATTCCCAGATAGTCAGACCGGGAAGAGTCTCTCTCTTGATCGAGTTGGGGGAAGCTTTTCGCGACCCGTAGATGCCACAAAGCCGGGCTGGTTGGCCCGGCTCTTCTTTGTGGAACTGAATAGGCGATCCTGAGGACCACTCATTCAGTAATGGCGAACTCTCTTCCACCCCTCACATCACTAACGCGAGGTTCTCCAACTCGTGTTGCAGGACCGGCAAAGCACATCCTGCCATTTCCACTCGGCCAGCCGCATCCAGCGCTGCCTTAGGAGAAACCCCGTATCCGCGCCCCATCAGAAACACCTGCAGGAGCTGAGCGGCCTCGTAAGAATCGATCATTCCCCCCTGCAACAGATCGCTGCGTAATGCCGCCAACTCCGTAGCGGTGAACCTGTCCTTATCGTTACCAAACCTCTCGTTCACTTCCCTTTCCACCCCAGTTCGTTCTAGCATGGCCGTCATCACCTCCGATTCCGACCTTTGGCCTATTAGACTCATCGGCATCCACCCAAGTTGCATGCAATTTAGCTGCCGTCCCGCTCCCTAGTCTCCTATACGGGAACGGTCTCGCTCTAGTTCCATTAACACCAGTAGATATAGAAAGTTGCGGGCATCGGGTGCGAACCCGAGCTCACAAACGCACCGCGCGGTAAACACTGCGGTGCCTAAAATGACACAGAATGTCGGTGGTTAGCACGCGGCGGTTTCAATTCGAGAAGAGCAACAGACCGGGAGTATCAGTCGAAGGTTACCGCTGAGGATGCCTTTGCCAAGGAGTCAACCCTCAGTATTGTGAAACTCATCACTCTTCGATTTTCGCCTCATCCACCAGCATGATCGGAATATCGTCTTTCACTGCATACACGCGGCGGCACTGCGTACACTTCAGGCTCTCGGGGTTTTGGCGATATTCAAGCGCCTGCTTACACGCCGGACAGACCAGAATTTCCAATAAATCTTTGGCAATCATGCGAGCATTGTACGCCAGCCGATTTGGCTACCGATAGTCGAAGGGCCGCAGCAACTTCGAACTGCCAAACACCCATGATGATTGGAAATTGAGTCATCGGAAGCTGAAATTGAGTCTTGGCTCCCCGTTATTGAACTAAATTCCTTAGCGCGCTCAGCGTTCCCGGCAGTGTAAGATTTTCTTTGCCGAAGCCCCATTGGCAGAACCCCGAAGCCCAAATGCCTGCCCGCATCCTCGACGGTACAAAAATCGCCAGTGACATTCGCCAGGAAGTGGCCGCGGAAGTAAAAACCATGGCCGCCGCTGGAGTCCGCCCTGGCCTCGCGGTCGTGCTGGTTGGCCACAATCCGGCTTCAGAAATGTACGTTCGCGGCAAGGTCAAGGCCTGCCAGGAAGTCGGCATCCACAGCGAACAGCACGCTCCGCTCGAAAGCGCAAGCACTGCCGAATTGCTCGCCTTGATTGAAGAACTGAACCGCCGCGACGAAATCGACGGCATCCTCGTGCAGTTGCCGCTGCCGGCGCAGGTAGATTCTAAAAAAGTTTTGATGGCGGTCGAGCCGGCCAAAGACGTCGACGGCTTCCATCCCATGAATGTCGGATTCTTGTCGACACAGCGCCCCGGACTTGTGCCCTGCACACCTGCCGGCGTCATGGAAATTCTACAGCGCAGCAACATTCCAATCGCCGGACAGGAAGCCGTAGTGGTTGGCCGAAGCGACATCGTGGGCAAACCGGTTGCCATGCTGCTGCTCAATGCGAATGCCACCATCACCGTCTGCCATTCGAAGACACAGGACCTTCCCGCTGTCTGCCGCCGCGCCGATATTCTTGTGGCCGCCATCGGCCGCGCCGGCATGATCACACGCGATTTCGTAAAGCCCGGCGCAACCGTTATCGATGTGGGCATAAACAAAGTGACCGATCCCGCCGCATTCCAGCGCCTGTTCGCAGGTAATGCAAAACGCGAGGAAACATTTC
>JASIKQ010000122.1 GCA_030049565.1 Candidatus Sulfotelmatobacter sp. | reverse complement strand
ATTGAGATTGGGCCGACAGGGAATAATGTGCGCGATCTTAGGATCCTGCTGGCGTATTGATTGCAGCAAGCAGCTTTCATTCGACCTTACTCGCTGGTGAAGTAGTCCACCGTAACCGGATTCTCGAACAAAGAATAATCGCGCGTCACCACCGTGATGCCGCTGTCGGTGACGAAGTAGCGGGAGCGGTCGGCTTCGGTGTCGTAGCCGATGGTGGTGCCTTCCGGCAGATGAACGTTACGATCGATGATGCAGCGGCGCAGGCGGCAGTGGCGCCCCACAGCGACGTGTGAGAACAGAATTGATGCATCGACTTCGGAGTACGAGTTCACGCGTACGTCGGGAGAAAGCACGGAGTTCTTGACGATTCCGCCGGAGAGGATGCAGCCGTTAGAGACGATGGAATCGAGCGCCGTGCCCATACGCTCTTTCTCCGCGAAGACGAATTTAGCGGGCGGATACTGGCGCTGGTGGGTCCGGATGGGCCAGTTCTGGTCGTAGAGGTTGAAGATGGGTGAGACGGAGACGATATCCATGTTGGCGTCGTAATAGGCCTCGAGCGTGCCCACGTCGCGCCAGTAGAGCGCCTCCTTTTTGTTCTCGTCGATAAAGTCGTAGGCGAAGACGCGGTAGTCGTTCACCATGCGGGGCAAAATATCTTTACCGAAATCGTGGCTGGAGGATTGATCTTCCGCATCTTTGAGCAAAATTGGGATCAGCACGTCGGCGTTGAACAGATACACGCCCATGGAGCCATCGACTTTTTTGGGATTCCAGGGCGAGCGGAGAGCAGTCTCCCTGGGTTTCTCTTCGAAGCCGTTGATGCGGCCGTCGCGATCGACCTCGACCACTCCGAAGCGGAAAGTTTCTTCGGGGTCGACTTGAATCGTGGCAAGGGTGACATCGGCCGCCGAATCCTTATGCTGCTGGAGCATCTTGCCGTAGTGCATTTTGTAGATATGGTCGCCGCCAAGAATGAGCACGTATTTGGGCTGCTCGGAGCCGATGGAATAAATGTTCTGATAAACCGCGTCGGCCGTGCCCTGGTACCACTGATCGCTGACCCGCTTCATCGGGGGCAGGACTTCAATAAACTCACCCACTTCGCGGCCGAGAATGTTCCAGCCTTCGCGAATGTGGCGGTTGAGCGAGAGCGCTTTGTACTGCGTGAGAATGTAGACGCGGCGCAGATCAGAGTTGAGGCAGTTGGAAAGGGTGATGTCGATGATGCGATACATGCCGCCGAAGGTGACGGCCGGCTTGGCACGGTCGCGGGTAAGGGGATAGAGACGTTCTCCGGCGCCACCAGCGAGAAGAACTCCGAGGGTGTCTTTCATGACTACACTAAAAATTAGCTAGATGGTAGCACAGGGAAGAGAGTTGGCGCGTAAGCATGGCGGAGGTTGCAGATCCAGGCAGAGGAAACAACAGGTGCCCCGCAGAGAAGTCCCTATTTTTTTTCTTCTTCGATCTTGATGCGCAGAGATTTCAGGAACTTGACATCCTGATCGTTGACTTTAAATTCGCCGTTCGCGGGCAGGGTTGCGACCACGGAGGTTTTGTCGGCAGTTTTTTCGCCCTGTTTGCTCACGCCGATGGTGGCTTCGAGGACAAGGAAAATATCGTAGCCGCCTTCTTTGATGCGTGAGACGACTTCAGCAATCTGGTCGGAATCGGAGAGCGATTCGTTGATGGCTTCGCCAAGTTCCTTCATGAGTTGTTTGAGCTGTTGATCCACGTGTCCCCCGATCACTAAGAAGTTTCCTGGCTATCGTGTTAGGTGCCTGCGCAGCCCCGAAATGGTTTTTCGGCTGCAAACGCACGATGGCGTCATTGTAGCGCCGAAGACTGTTAAAATCGAGGCCGTGAGCAAGGTTTCTACGGCCGAAAAGATAGGGGTGGTTGCCCGGGTCGCAGCGCAACAAGCGGGACGGAGCCGCGTAATGCGGGGGATGGCACGCGCCCTTTCCACCGCCGGGCGCGCCCTCGGACGCGTCCTGCACCAGTTGTGGCTGGAAGTAACGGGCTTTGTTTTCCTGGTGATGGCGGCAGCCTTCGGAACCGCGCTGCCCCGTGAATACGCGAAATACCAGGCTGGCCGAGCCGGCGCTGGCCGCCTTGTGGCTGCAATTTGTTTCACATTGATGTTTGCGTGGTTTGGCGTCAGCTCGTTCTGGAGAGTGCGAAGAAAAGGCCGAAGCGGAGCGAGGTAGATTCAAAACTTTCGACCACCGAGTCACAGAGGTACAGGAAAAGAGTTAAATTTTCCTGTCCTCCGCGGTTCGCGAAATGAAAGGGCATCATGGCGGAAACGAAGGCCGCAACCCAGCATCCCGAGATCGAAACATCCTCAGGCATACCAGTCAATCCTCTCTACACGCCCGCAGACTTGAAGGGATGTGATTACGAGAGCGAAGTTGGCTACCCCGGCGAGTATCCCTTCACGCGCGGTGTGCAAGCGACGATGTATCGCGGACGCTTGTGGACCATGCGGCAGTATGCGGGCATGGGCGACGCGGAGGAATCGAATAAACGCTACAAGTATTTGCTGGCGAATGGGACAACTGGGCTCTCCGTGGCCTTCGATTTACCCACGCAGATTGGGATGGATTCCGATCACGCGCTGGCGGCGGGCGAAGTGGGCAAAGTTGGCGTAGCGATTGATTCGATTGAGGACATGGAACGGCTGTTTGCTGGCATCGATCTGACCAGGATTTCTACATCGATGACCATCAATGCGACCGCGTCGATTTTGTTGGCTTTGTATGTAGCCGTGGCGCGGCGGCAAGGCGCGGACATTCGAAAGCTTTCGGGAACCGTGCAGAATGACGTGCTCAAGGAATACATCGCGCGCGGGACATACATTTATCCGGTGCAGCAGGCGATGCGCGTGATTACCGACATGTTCGCCTGGGCGAAGCAGAACGTGCCTGAGTGGAATACGATTTCGATCTCCGGGTATCACATGCGCGAGGCGGGATCGACAGCCGTGCAGGAAGTGGCCTTCACGCTGGGAAATGGCATGGCCTATGTGGAAGCGGCGATTAGAGCCGGGCAGGATGTGGATCAATTCGCGCCCCGCATTTCGTTCTTCTTTAACGCTCACAGCAATTTTTTGGAAGAGGTGGCGAAGTTTCGCGCGGCGCGCCGGATGTGGGCGCGCATTATGCGCGAGCATTTCAAGGCGAAAAATCCCCGGGCGTGGATGCTGCGCTTTCATACTCAGACGGCGGGGTCTACGCTGACGGCGCAGCA
>JASIKQ010000121.1 GCA_030049565.1 Candidatus Sulfotelmatobacter sp. | reverse complement strand
CATAGCACGAAAAGGAAGAGGGAAATTAATTCTGTTCGTGGCTGAGTTTGTTTTTACGAGGGCTATGCGATGCGACATCTCCTTCGACTTCGCTCAGAGCAGGCCCTCGCCCCGCTCGTGAAAACGCGGGGCTTCGGGATGACGCAGTAGGCGAATACCGCTGAAACCGTAACTTCTAACATGACAGTTTACAAACTAGCTGGCCTTGCGGAGCCCGCGATCCAGGTTCGTGCCGATCACTTCTTTGCGGCGTTCGCGCAGGCGCTCCTGGAACCGGTCCCAATGTGGCCCGATCCCATGGGGCCGCCGTCGATCACGACCGAGTCGGCGCTGGCCGCGAATCCGCCCTGCTGAGGGGAGCCGCTGGTGTTTATGTTTCGGATGCACGCCCTCAAGCGCGGGCTTTCATCATCTATAATCGATAGGGGAATCCCTCAAAAATCCAATGCCATTTTCTTTTTTGTCAGCATTCTTTATTGGCGGCGAAATTGTCGATCTCGTTTCCAGTACGGGACCGGTAGCCAAGTTGGTACTGCTTACGTTGCTGGCGTTCAGCCTGATTTCCTGGGCGATCATCCTAACCAAATGGAGCCTATTGCGCCGCGCCCGCATGCAGAGCGGGCGCTTCATACGCGCTTTTCGCAAAGCGCAACGGTTGCAGGATATTGCTACGGTGGCTGATCAGTTTCGGCCTAGTCCGCTCGTCGGCGTCTTTGAAGGCGGCTTTCAGGAATACAGGCGCCAACTCGGCGGACCGGCCGCTTCCCTCCGCAGCCTGACGGCCGTGCAGCGCGGCATGCAGATTGGAGCGTCAGAAGAAATCACCCGCCTCGAGCGCAATGTTCCCTGGCTCGCCATAACTGCCGCGGTCACCCCGTTTATCGGACTGTTCGGTACGGTATGGGGCATTATTGATGCCTTTCACGGCTTGGGAACGGCCGGCGGAGCCACATTGCGCGCCGTCGCGCCCGGCATTTCCGAAGCTTTGATCACCACTGCGGCTGGTCTTGCTGCCGCGATTCCTGCCGTGATTGCTTATAACCTGATCGGCAACTCCATTCGCGTGTTCGCAGCGCGGGGCGACGATTTCGCCCTTGAAGTTCTCAATGCCATCGAAACCATCCAGACGCAGTCTGTGGCCGAAGTGAGGCGGTGATGGCGTTCACTACTTCCAACGGCCGCACACAATCTGCGCTCGCCGATATCAATATCACTCCGCTGGTGGATGTTGTGCTTGTCCTGCTGATCATCTTTATGGTCACTGCGCCGATTCTTCAGTCGGGTATTGAAGTGAACGTACCCAAGACTCGCACCGTGAAGGAGATCACGGAAGAGCGGCTGGTGATTACGATCAATAAAGATCAGCGCGTTTTTCTGGGCAACGATGCGATCAACATCAACGAAATTGCCAGCAAGCTGCGGCAGAAGATTCGTGACCCCCGCAATCAGTTCATCTTCGTGCGCGCCGATGAGAACGTTCCCTTCGGCGCTTTCGCTACGGTCATGGACGCGGTGAAGCAAGCGGGCATCACCAATATCAGCATCGTCACCCAACCGATCGAACAGAATGCCAAGCGCTGAGATATTTTTCGAGCATGAACACTGGGGTCGCGCCCTGGCGTGGTCGGCAGGGTTTCACGTCGCGGTGACGGGATTGATCATTCTGTACGCGACGTTCTTTATGGGTGCGCGCGGCGAAGGGTGGGGCTCGGGTGGAGGTGGTTCGGCCATCGGGGTCACGCTGGTGAGTTCAGTTCCCTTGCCCGCCAATCCCGTGCAGACGCAGAATATTTTGGCGAACGAATCCAAGGGGCTCACGCAATCGCAACCCAAAGTTGAGGAGAAAGCCCCGGATGCGATTGAGATACAAGGCAAGAACGCAAAAATCAAGCCAAAGCCGCCTACACCAACCAAAGCGAAGCCCAAGCCGGAGCCCGAACCGGAGAGCAACCAGGTTGCCTTCGGCGAAGGGGGCCCGGTCAGCGGGCCTTACGGCACATTCGCCGCAGGCGGCGCCAAGGGCGGATTCGGGATTACGGGCAGCGGGGGTGATTTCGGCACTCGTTACGGCTGGTATGTACAGATTATTCAGCGCAAGGTTTCGGAGAATTGGCTGAAGTACGAGGTCGATCCGAATATCACAAGCGCGGAACGGGTTTATATCACTTTTGATGTGGCCCGCGACGGGCATCCTTACGACATCAAGATCGAACAATCGAGCCGCGTTCCGTCCCTGGATATTTCTGCGATCCGCGCGTTGCAGCGCATCGACACGTTCGGTCCGCTGCCCTCGGACTATAGCGGAAACAAGATTTCAGTGGAGTATTGGTTCGATTACAGCAAAAAATAAATTGGTAACTGCGTTCATTTGAAGCATCAATCACGTGACGTGAGAGGTGCGACCTCGGGTTGGTGGCGGCTGTGAAAAGGAAGCGAGCCTAACGTGCGGTTTTGTGGCGCAAAAGCGCGCCACATCGCGCGGCTCGCTCAGATTCCTCGCTGCGCAAAAAACGCTTGCTCGGAATGACATCCAAACTGGCCGCTATCCGCGCCGCGGACTTTACCTGATTAATTCTTATGGTTCGCAGTTGTAGATTATGATGGTTAGTAACTTGCCACTCATAACATATCGGAGTACGATATTGTCGTTCGCAGGATGTATCTTTCCCGCTGCACACAACTTATTCAAAGAGATGCATGGTAGAGTCACAGCGGATTCCCGAACCGCCCCGATGCGCAGACGCTGTTGTCGTGCTTTGAGCCTCGCCCTTTTGCTCTGTTGCGCGCTTACCACCACATCTTTAGCGCAAGACTGGGTACGTACGGGTTCGGGGCTGGGGGTGGAAAAGGTTCGCCTGGCAGTTCCGGATTTCAAGCCATCTACAAATGATCCGCAAAATGCCGCGCTGCTGAAAACTTTTAACGACACCTTCTGGGGGGACCTCGACAATTCCGGCGTGGTCGAACTGGTCTCCAAAAGCTTTTATCCGCTGCAAACACCCGGCCAGCCGCCGGATGTGATTTTTCAGGCGTGGAATGTGCCGCCGCCGAATGCCGCCATGCTGGCCTTTGGAAATCTTGGCGTCGCCAACGGCAAGCTCAAGATTTTGGGCTGGCTCTACGACGCGAAGAACACCCAGTCGCCGCAGATTCTGGGCAAAGAGTATACCGACGTGCCCACGGATGATGCGGCGCGGCTGATTGCTCACAAGTTTGCCGATGACATCATCTTCCGTTTAGGCGGCGGGATCGAGGGCATCGCGGAGAGCAAGATTTATTTCGTGAGCGACCGTTCTGGCCACAAAGAAATCTGGGAGATGGACTACGACGGGGCCAACCAGCACCAACTCACGCACCAGAATTCTATTTCGCTATCGCCCCGCATTTCGCCCGACGGCACGCGGCTGGCTTTCAGTTCGCTGACCAAGAGCGGTTGGGACATTCTGATGTATTCGACCGACCTGAATCGACTGGTCAGCTTCCCGCGGTATGGGGCAACGAACCTGTCTCCCTCGTGGTCGCCTGACGGCGCGAAGCTGGCATTTGCGTCCTCGCGCAGCGGCGATTCGGAGATTTATTTGTGCGATGCTAACGGCGGAAACCTTCACCGCATGACGGCGAATAAAGGCCCCGATGTTTCTCCCGCATGGAACCGCAAAACCGGCGCGCAGATCGCTTTTGTGAGTGGGCGCACGGGATTGCCCCAGATTTACACCATGGAAGCCGACGGGACGAACCAGCAGCGCATGACCGATCAGGGCTATGCAGTTTCGCCAAACTGGTCGCCCAATGGGCAGTTTCTTGCCTTGGCGTGGATTCGCATGTATGGACCCGGCGAGCCGGGCTCTTCCGATATTTATCTGATGGATATCGCCAGCAAGAAATGGGTGCAGCTCACGCACGACGGGGGACATAATGATTTTCCCTACTGGTCGCCCGATGGACGGCATATTGTTTTTCAATCCAGCCGTTCCGGCCGGGAACAAATTTGGATGATGCTGGCTGATGGTACTAAACTGCATCAATTGACTTTCACGGGACGCAATACGCAACCCGACTGGAGTTGGAAGTAAGAACTTCGTCTGTGCTGCACTACAAAACGGTTTTCGGTCGCAGGAGGAATCAAGTGGAGAGGAAGAATATGAAGCTTCAAACTCTGAAGACAGTCGCAACCGTCGCATCTCTGGCCGCCATTCTCATGCTTGGAGCATGCAAGAAGAAAGCCGCGCCGCCACCACCACCGCCGCCCCCACCGCCGCCGGCTCCGACCGCTTCCATTTCCGTGAGCCCGGATACCATTCAAACGGGCCAGTCTGCCACGCTAAGCTGGCAAACCTCCAACGCAACCGATGTTTCCATCGATGGCATGGGCGCGGTGCAAGCCAGCGGATCCCAGCAGGTGAGCCCGAGTGAGTCGACGACTTACCACTTGACCGCTAAGGGCGCCGGCGGAACCCAGGAAGCCACCACGCGCCTTACCGTGAACCAGCCGCCACCGCCGCCTCCGCCGCCGACGCCTGGACCCAGCGATGAAGACCTGTTTGGGCAGAATATCAAGGACATTTACTTCGACTACGACAAGTCCGACATTCGCCCCGATCAGCAGGGATCACTGCAGGGCGATGCGCAATTCCTTGGTCAGCATACGAATATCAACTTCACGGTGGAAGGACATTGCGACGAACGCGGCTCGATCGAGTACAACCTGGCCCTGGGAGACAGGCGCGCCCAATCGGTGAAGAACGCCCTGGTTGCCGCTGGTGTGGACGGCAACCGGATTAAGACCATCAGCTATGGCAAGGAAAAGCCGTTCTGCATGGAACACACCGAGCAATGCTGGCAGGAAAACCGCCGCGGTCACTTTGTGTATCAGAAGTAGTCGAGTGCTTGCCGTCAGGGGCGGAACCTTCCGCCCCTGATTATTCATGTCCCTGAGCAAATCTTGCTGTCCACGCCGCATCAATCCATCTAAAATAGGTGCAAGGAATTTTTATGACACGACGATGCTATTCCGCTCTGCTCGCTTCGGTTTCCATGCTTTGGCTGACCATGGCCCCGGCCTGGGGCGCCAGCAAGGATATGATCCAACTGCAAACCCAGGTTCAACAACTGCAAGAGCAGATGACCGCTATGCAGCGCAGCTTTGACGAGCGCATGGGGGTGATGAAAAATCTGGTTGAGCAGGATACCGATGCGGTCAACAAAGTCTCTGCGGCGATGACCGCGCTCCAGACGGCGCTGCAAAAGCAGCAGGGAGATTCAGCCTCGCGCGTGGATCAGGTCTCCGGCCAGGTGCAGGCGCTGAATGACTCCCTCGATGAACTCAAGGCGCGGCTCGCCAAAGTGAGCAAACAACTTGACGATATGCAGTCGGCGCAGCAAAGCGTGGCCGCTGCCGACGCAGCGAAACTGGCGCAGCAGCAGGCCGCCGCCGCGGCGCCGCCCCCCGATGTTCTCTATAACAACGCTTTGCGCGACTACAACGGTGGCAATAACGATGTCGCCACGCAGGAGTTTTCCGACTATATCAAGTTCTATCCCAATACTGATCTTGCCGGAAACTGCTACTTCTACCTGGGCGAAATTCAATTCCGTCAGGGCAATTACCAGCAGGCCTCGCAGAACTACGATCAGGTTCTACAGAACTTCCCCACCGGCAGCAAAGCTGCTTCGGCGCAGTTGAAGAAGGGCTTCGCTCTGATTGAGCTGGGCAAGCAGGACGACGGCGTAGCAGAACTGCGGCACGTGATCCAACGCTATCCCAAATCCAATGAAGCTTTGCAAGCGCGGGAGCGCTTGCGCAAGCTGGGAGTTCCCACTCGATCGGGCGAATAGTTTCTTAGTTGTTGGATAGTTTTGGTTGTCGGAGGTACTTAT
>JASIKQ010000120.1 GCA_030049565.1 Candidatus Sulfotelmatobacter sp. | reverse complement strand
TTCGGACAACAGCGACAATGCGTGGGACGATTGCCTCACCCTAATTTCCCGGCAGTGGGCGCCGCGTGGGCTGGGAGGAATCCTGCACTGCTTCACGGGCAACTGGCCCCAGGCGAAACGCGCCCTCGACATGGGCTTCATGATTTCCTTCGCGGGTAATTTAACTTTCCCCAAGGCGCAGCAAATTCGTGATGCGGCACTGGAAGTTCCCCTGGACCGAATACTGATCGAGACCGACTGTCCTTATCTAGCGCCCGTGCCGCATCGCGGCAAGCGCAACGAGCCGGCATTTGTCGTGGAAACGGCGCGCAAAGTCGCCGAACTGCGCGGCCTGAGCCTGGAAGTTATCGGCGAGTTGACTGCCCGCAATTTCTACAAATTTTTCAAATTCACTGAAACGGCTGAAAACAAAGTTTGAGCGCATTAATCCTGCGTTATAAGACACTCTTCTGATAATCTCATCTCAGATTCCATCATTTCAGAAAGAAGTGAAATGCGATGCCCGATAACAGCTTCGACATCGTGAGCAAAGTCGATATGCAGGAAGTCTCCAATGCCATTCAGCAGGCATTGAAGGAAGTGCACACGCGTTTCGACCTGAAGGATTCGAAATCGAATATCGAACTGGAAAAAGACGCGATTGTCCTGCACTCGGCGGACGAATACAAATTGAAAGCCGTGAACGATGTCTTGCAGCAGAAACTGGTCAAGCGTGGCGTGCCCTTGAAAAATCTGATTTACGCCGCAGTTGAGCCCGCGGCAGGCGGAACGGCAAAGCGCCGTGTGACCATGCAGCAAGGCATCGCCATTGAGAAGGCGCGCGAAATCGTCAGGCTGGTGAAAGATTCAAAAAAGAAGGCGCAGGCATCGATTCAAGGAGATCTGGTGCGCGTCAGCAGCAGAGATCGGGATACGCTGCAAGAAGTGATCGCCATGTTGCGCGGTCACGACTTCGGCATCGACTTGCAGTTTACGAATTACCGGACGAATTAGAGGAAGAATGCACCATGGAGGCACCGAGACACAGCGCAACCCAATGATTTCTGGGGTGTCGCGCCTAGCAACATTCCCACTTCAAGTTTTCCTTGTGGTGAAAGAACACTTTGAGCACATCGACGATCATTGACGGCAAAGAGATTTTCGACCTGTTGCGAGACGACCTCGCTGCGCTGGAAGGCGAGTTCGGGCAGGACACAATCTCGGGCGTGCAGGCGATCACGGAAATTGGAGAATACCTGCGCAATGGCGGTGGCAAGCGTATTCGTCCCGCGCTGCTGTTTCTTTCCTCCAAACTTTTTAACTATCAGGGACACGGCGCCATTCGATTGGGCGCCGTGGTAGAGATCATTCATACCGCGACCCTCGTGCACGACGACATCATCGATGAGGCCAAAACGCGCCGTGGACGTCCCGCTGCCAATACGCAGTGGGGCAATTCCAAATGTGTCCTGGCGGGCGACTGGCTGTACATGCAGGCTTTCAAGATCGCCGTGCAGGAGCGCAACTTCCACATTCTCGACACGCTCATCGAACTGACCCAGCAGATGGTGGAAGGCGAATTGCTGCAGATGGAAAAGCTGGGTCAGTTGATTACGCTCGACGAGCACTTCGATTTGATCTATCGAAAAACGGCATGCCTGTTCTCGGTGTGCATGAAGCTGGGCGCGATTCTTGGCGGAGCCACGCAAGCGCAGGAAGAGGCTTTAACAAAGTACGGACACGATTTGGGCATGGCGTTTCAGATCGTCGATGACGTACTCGATCTCACAGCCTCCGCGGACGTTCTGGGCAAGCCCGTGGCCAGCGATTTACGCGAGGGTAAGGTCACCATGGCGGTGATTCACGCGCTGGAACGCTGCACCGCTGAAGAACAAGCCAAAATCGAAATGATTTTGCGGGATCGTACCTTCGATCGTGTAACTCACTCCGAGATCATGGATATTCTGCAACGCTACAAGTCGCTGGACGCCGCTTCCGCTCGCGCCGCAGAGTACGCCGCCTCTGCGCGCAAAGCCATCTGCTCTTTTCCGGACTCCGAGATAAAGCGGGCCCTGCTGTGGGCACCCGAATTTGTGGTGGCCAGAGAGAAGTAAGAGTTCCGAAAACACTCTACCGTGTCTTTCGAAAGTAGTTTGGATGCCCAGGCGGCTTCCCTCTATCCGCGGACGCTCACCCAAGGCGGCGTTTACAATTGCACTGTAAATGTATTCCGCAGAGGTGCTCGATCACTTTCGGAATCCGCGCAATGCCGGGGAAATCTCCGCCGCGGATGCGAGGGCTGAAATCGAAAATCCGGCCTGTGGAGACCTTTTGCGCTTAACGCTGAAGCTCGAATCGAACCGAATCATCCAGGCCCGCTTTAAAGTAAAAGGCTGCGTCGCGGCAATTGCCTGCGGCTCAGTCCTCACCGAGCTTGTCATCGGAAAAACTTTGGCTGAGGCGCGTGTTCTGCGCCGGGAGCAAATCGACACCGCACTCGGTGGCTTGCCGCAGGCATCCACCCATGCCGCTCAATTAGCCATCGA
>JASIKQ010000119.1 GCA_030049565.1 Candidatus Sulfotelmatobacter sp. | reverse complement strand
TGATCCCGATATTGCTGGCGCCGGCCTCCGGCTATCTGGTTTCGCACGTTTTCCCGCCCAAATACACCTCGAAGTCGCTGGTATTGGTAGAGGCGCCGAAAATCCCCGACGTAGTGGTTCAACCGGTCTTTACCCAGGATCTGACGCAGCATGTGGCCACCATTCAGCAGCGAGTGTTAAGCGCGACCCGGCTGCGTCCTATGGTGGAGCGGCTCGGTTTGAGCAAGCCGGGACAGAATGCGGACGATCTCATGGATGGCATCCGGCAACACATGACCATTGAACCAGTCGTCACCGACCTCTCTGAGGTAGGTTCCGGAGGCAAGAAGAAGCCCAACCAAGCCAGTGCACTGCCAGGGTTCACGATAAACTATACCGCCTCCAGCGCCCGGGAAGCACAGTCGATCTGTACTGATCTGACTTCGATGTTGCTGGAGGAAGACCTCAAATCGAGGCAGGATGCAACGCAGGGTACGACGCTTTTCCTCACCAAGCAGGTGGAAGAAGCCAAGCAGAATCTGGACGAGATGGACAAGAAGCTGGCCGCCTTCAAAGATCAGCATATGGGGCAGCTGCCCGGTGACGAGGATAACAACATCAAGATCCTGATGGGATTGAACTCACAGCTCGACGCCAATACCCAAAATCTTAACCGGGCCACTCAGGACAAGGCTTATACCGAATCCTTGTTGTCGCAGCAGATTGCTGCCTGGAAGGCATCGCAATCGGCGACCAATCCACAAACCTTGCAACAGCAACTCTCCCAGCTTCAGGCGCAATTGATCGACCTGCAGGCCCGCTATACCGACGATCATCCCGATGTGATCAAGGCCAAGGCTGATATCGAACAAGTCAAGAAGAAGCTCGCCGAACTCAACGACGCCACCACAAAAGACACGGAAGCCACGAATCAGAAGGAGTCAGGCCAGGAACCGCCGGAGATCCGGCAACTGCGGTTGCAGATTCATCAATATCAGGACCTGATGGCGCAGGCGACACGCGATCAGAAGAAATTGCAGGATGAAATCGCCGTCTATCAGGGTCGCATCTCGTCAAGTCCGCAAATTGAAGAGCAGTACAAAGAACTGGCTCGCGACTACGACAATGCCCAAAAAGTCTACCAGGATGATTTGGCCAAGCAGAGCGCCTCACAAATGGCATCGCAGGCCGAGCTGTCACAAGAGGGAGAGCAGTTGGTCCTTCTGAACCCGGCCGATCTACCGGATGAGCCAAGTTTTCCCAACCGGCTTTACTTTGCCGCCGGAGGATTGGGAGCGGGTTTGGCGCTGGGCGCTGGGTTGGCGTTATGGCTGGAGCTGCGCGATCGATCCATTCGTACGCAGGCCGATGCGGAGGCTGCTTTCGAGTTGCCCATGCTGGTGGCCGTGCCCTGGGTCCTAGATACCGAACTGGCAAATGGTAACGGTAAACGAAAGATGTGGGGCAGGAAAAAAGACTTTGATGGCAAAGAGGTAGTCAAGGTTTAGTGGCCGCGTGGTTATTCCGGCCATCACGATTTGGGCGAAAGAACTGTTATGTACAAAGAGTTCTACGGACTGCGGGCGAATCCCTTCAATATGAATCCCGACCCGCGTTATCTGTTCCTGACGCGGCACACGGAGGAGGCGCTGGCGTGTCTCACTTATGGTATTCAGAGCCGCAAAGGTTTTGTGCTGCTTACCGGCGAGGTCGGAACCGGCAAAACCACCCTGGTGAATAAGCTTTTGGAGTGGCTCCGCATGCAGCAAGTTGCCACCGCCTTCATCTTCAACCCGCGCCTGAATACTGCACAATTCCTCGATTACGTGATGGCGGACTTCGGTATCGCCTGCGATTCCCAAAGTAAGAGTCAGATTCTGCTTCGCCTCTATAACTGGCTGCTTGATCGCTACCGAACGGGCGAGACGGCCGTGCTCATCGTGGATGAAGCCCAGAACCTGAGCGACGAAGTTCTGGAAGAGATTCGCATGCTCACCAATCTGGAAACCTTCACGGAAAAGCTGTTGCAGATTGTGCTTGTAGGACAACCCGAGCTGGATCAGAAGCTGAAGCGGCCGCAATTGCGGCAATTGCGGCAGAGGCTGGCTTTGCGGACCAGAACCCACCCCCTCACATTGGAGGAAACCAGCGCGTACGTGCAGCAGAGGTTGCGAATCGCTGGCGCCAATGGCCAGGAGATTTTCGATCCCGAGGCGCTGTTCGCGATTCATCGCTATGCCGACGGCATCCCGCGGGTAATCAATTTGTTGTGTGAGCACTGCCTGGTTAGTGCCTTTGTCGATCAGCAGAAGGTAATCGCGGCCTCGGTTGTGGATATCGTTGCCGGCGAACTCGATTTGATCGAGGATCCTGACCATATGGCTCCACAGCCGCCGGCAGAAAAGCTCGAACTCGGCGACGCCTTGCGCTTGTTGGGGACGTTTGCCGATCAGCTCCGCCAGAAAAACAGCAAGGACGTTCCCAAGGAAGGGAAATTATGAGCAGGATTCATGAAGCGTTGAAAAAAGCGGAACAGGAGCGGGCGGCATCGCAGGCTAGTCTTGCCCCGATCGGCGCGCCGACGACGGGAGCTCCGATCATTACCGGGAATGAGGCATCGCCCGCCGTGGCAATTGGCACGCTTGCGGCAGAAGCGCCGTTTCCCCCGCTTGCACGATCATTCGGCAGCCCCGCGGAAATCGACAGTCCGCTCGCCCGCTGCCCGCAGGTGCAATGGAACCCGGACGAGAGAACCATGTTGTTCTTCAATGGAAGCGAAGCTTCCCGCGGAGCTGAAGAATTCCGCACCCTGCGCTCACGGCTTTATCATTCCCGGGAGAAAATGTTGCTCAAAAAGGTGTTGGTCACCAGCGCGCTGCCCAAAGAGGGCAAGTCGTTCACCGCGGCAAACCTGGCGCAAGTGCTGGCGCGCCAGCACGGCCGCCGCGTCCTGCTTATCGATGCCGACCTGCGCGGCCCGCGCTTGCACACTATGCTGGGAGCGGCTGCATCGCCCGGGCTTTCTGACTTCATTAAAGGCGCGGTCGATGAATTTTCGATCATGCAGCGCGGGCCGATGGAAAATCTTTTTTTTGTTCCGGCCGGCGGGGAACTTTCCAATCCTGCTGAACTAGTGGCAAGTGAGCGGCTCAAGCTGTTTATGCAGAGAGTGGAGAATCTTTTCGATTGGGTCATTATTGATTCCCCGCCTGCGGTGCCGGTTTCCGACGCCAGTGTTCTGGCGAAACTTTGCGAGGGCGTGGTGATCGTAGTGCGCTCCAATGCCACCCCCATGGACGCCGCGCGGCGAGTGCGGGAAGAGTTTCCCGATCAACTGCTGGTTGGCGTAGTGCTCAACGGTATTGAGCATCAGCCAAATGGCTATCTGCAGTATTACGACGAGACCTACAACCAGAAAACGACCGAGTCCTAGGGAAGGCAAACGTGATCCGGCTGTTCAAAGTCTATTACCCCCTGCGAGTACTGGTTCTACTTGTTGGTGAGGCTCTGATCGTCTGGACTTCGTTCCTGCTGGCCGCCATGTGGCGCAATCCCGATAGTTTCCTGCTGCTCAATGTTGAAAACGGATATCTTCAGGTTCTGGGCAGAGTGGGACCACGAATTCTGCTGGTAACGGCCGTGGTTTTGCTGCTCTCGCACTTATTCGATCTTTATGATTCCACCTCTCTCGACGCCAAGTGGGATCATGCCTTTCGCCTTCTGCTCGTGGTGGGATTCGTCGCCCTCGCTCTTGCTGCCATCGCGAAGAGTTATCCCGAAGCCCTCCTGGGCAACAACTCTGCATTCTGGGGAATCGTCATCCTTACTTTTACTTTGTTTTGCTGGCGCGCCGTCTACACATGGATGGTGCAACTGCCGTTCCTGCGGGAGCGCGTTTACATCTTGGGAAATGGAGAGCGCGCCGAGCGCCTAGTGCGAGGTCTCGGGCAGCGCGCTGCCCTGGGCCTCGAAATCGTCGGTTCGAGCAGCGACCTTGAAGGTGAAGTTACTCGCGAGAGCGTGGCATCTCATTTGAAGAGGCTGGCACTGCAAGGACGGGTCCATCGGGTGATAGTGGCTTTTCCCGACCGCCGCAATACATTGCCGGTGGAAGAATTGCTCGACCTGCGGCTCTCCGGCGTAAAAGTGGAAGACGCGACTTCGTGGCTGGAAAAGATCTCCGGAAGGATTGAAGTCGACCAACTTTATCCCAGTTGGCTGATTTTCGGCGAAGGGTTTCGCTTCAGCACTTTTTTCCGGCTCGTGCGACGGGTCGTAAATTTTTCCGTGGCCCTCGTAGGATCGCTGCTCTCGCTGCCCCTGTTGCCGTTCATTGTCCTGGCTATTAAGCTGGATTCCCCCGGCCCCTCACTCTACCGGCAGGGCCGGGTGGGACCTCGCGGTAAGATCTTTCACTGCTACAAGTTCCGCACCATGCGCCAAGACGCCGAGGCGGATATAGGGGCGACTTGGGCGCTCGATAGCGATCCCCGCATCACCCGAGTTGGGAAGTTCCTGCGTACGTCGCGTCTCGATGAGATTCCGCAGTTATGGTGCGTGCTGAAGGGCGATATGAATTTTGTCGGCCCGCGCCCCGAGCGCCCGGAATTTGTCGAATGGCTCAGCAAAGAAATTCCCTACTATGGTGTGCGCCACGTTGTTCGTCCTGGAATTACGGGCTGGGCCCAAGTGCAGTACAAATACGGCAACACCCTGGAGGATGCGCGAGAAAAGTTGCAGTACGACCTCTTCTACATCAAGAATGCCTCCCTCGGGCTGGACTTCCTGATTCTTTTTCAGACAGTCAAGATCGTTCTGCTGGGCCGTGGCGCGCAATGAAGAGCCTGTTTTGTTTTCGGCCGCATTGGTCGCCTATACGCATGGGCGTTATCCCTGCTGGCTGTGGCTGCGGGCGATGGTCGCTCCAGAACCCTTGAGGCGCTCGCCGATCCTGCAGAAAGTTTCGGTGCTGATGGTGGTTTGCAATGAGGCATCCATATTGCGTCAGAAGATTGAAAAACCTGCTCGCATTGGACTATTCCCCAGAGCTTTGCCGGATTGTTGTAGTTTCGGACGGCTCTGTTGACCAGACGGAGGAAATTTGAACCGGTTTGGAGCGAATCCACGGGTCTGCGCGATATACGAGAAGGCTTCTCTAGGAAGAGCGGCCGGTTTGAGTGTTGCTATGCCGCCGGCGTTGAAATTCCGTACCGGCAGCAACAAGGTTTGGAGTCCCCCACTTGGTAGCGAGGGGAAGGCCTGATGAGGATTGTTTGGGTCAAAGCCAACAAGATTCTTCCTCCGCACAGCGGCGGCGATATCCGCTCCTTCAACTTGCTGCGGCAGCTCGCGATGCGCGAGAAAGTGACCTTTTTTTCATATTACGAGGGGGGAGTTGATCGGAACTACGAGAGGGAGTTGCAGGAGGCCCTGCCTGGCGCAGTTTGCGTTTGCAGAGGCAAGCCACTGCCGCGAGTCCTGGATTACGCCCGCACTTATTTTGATCACGAGCCTTATGCCGTAGGACGTTTTGCTTCTGATGCCGTGCGCAACCGCCTGAGCGAATGTCTGGCCATCATAAAGCCGGATGTCGTGATATGCGATTTTCTGGATGCAGCCGTGAATTTTCCGCATGACCGGGAGTTCGCTGCGATTCTGTTTCAACACAACGTGGAGAGCGAAATTTGGCGCCGCCACATGGAAACTGCTCGCGGGTTCATCAAGAAAAAAGTTTACCAACGGGAGTTAGCCAGAATGCTGCGCTATGAAAAGCAGACGTTGGCGAAATTCGATCGGGTCATCGCGGTCTCGGAGCACGACCGTTCGCTCATGAGCGCATGGATCGATGTTTCACGCATTAACGTCGTTCCCACGGGGGTCGATCTGGCGCAGTTTCGCGGTAATGGCAGTTCGGAACCCACACAGCCGCTGGTCATGTTCGTCGGCGCGATGGATTGGGAGCCTAACATCGACGCCGTCGGATATTTCTGTGCCAATGTATGGCCGGCAATACTGGCCCGCGTACCCAGTGCACGCTTCCGGATTGTAGGACGCAACCCCGACCAACGAGTTCGAAATCTGGCTTCGGCTACCGTTGAAGTTACGGGTTCGGTTCCATCGGTAGTCGATCATCTAAAACAGGCAGCGGTCATAGTAGTGCCCTTGCGAATTGGAGGTGGCACACGGCTGAAGATCTACGAGGCGATGGCGGCTGGCAAAGCAGTCGTGGCCACCAGCGTGGGTGCCGAGGGCCTGGATTTGCATCCTGGGAGAGATATCTGGGTGGCTGACGATGCGGCCACTACGGCCCGTGCTGTAATTGATCTTTTACTGAACCCGGACTTGCGCCATAAAATCGAGCGCGCGGCCGAAGCGCAGGCGGCAAAATTTGACTGGTCTGCAATAGCGGAGATTTTCCGCCACGTGCTTTACAAATGCGTGCAGTCCTCCGCTGATGATCATGTGCCACAACTGGCGGATGATGGGCACAGCACTGATGATGAGTTAATGACAGGAACGGAAGTTTAAATGCCGGGAGAAGAGAAAACCATTGCGGTAAGCAGCAAGGCCCCGCCCAGAGACGTAACTTCAGGAGCGTTTTTCTGGCTGAGCGCATTTTTCGTGGTCTATTGTGCCCGTCCAGAAGATTGGATCCCCGGTCTGGCGCACATTCCGCTGGCCAAGATCTCAGCCCTGTTTGCTGTTTTCGGGCTCATTAGTGTGGCAGGCCGGGCCAAGCGGGCCTTGAAGGATCTGCCTCGCGAGTCGAAGTATCTATTAGCGATGATCGCATTGCTTTTGCTGGAGGCTCCGCTTTCTCCGGTTTGGAGAGCTGGTGCAGTCGTCAACAGCATCGAATTCGGCAAGGTTTATCTTGGGTGGGTCCTGACATTTTTGTTGGTGACGACAGTTTCACGTTTGCGACGTTTGGTCTTCATCCAGGCGGGTTCTGTCGCGCTGGTCTGCGTAATCTCTAACGTGAAAGGTGCATCGGTTCCGCGGCTCAAAGGCGT
>JASIKQ010000014.1 GCA_030049565.1 Candidatus Sulfotelmatobacter sp. | reverse complement strand
CATGACCGTCCCATCCTGTTGTCCGTGGTGGACACGGAAGAGAAGCTACAAGCCTTCATGCCCATCCTCGATCAGATGGTGCAACAGGGGCTCGTCGTGTTGTCGAACGTAGACATCGTGAAGTATACGCACAACTATCAGAAAGCCGACCGGCGCCAGGAGACGCGCATATGAGACTGGAAGGAAAGGCCAAGATGTTGCGCATCCACTTTGGGGAAGATGACAAGTGGCACGATAAACCGCTCTATGAGGCGATCGTGATGAAGTGCCGCGAGCTGGACATCGCAGGAGCGACCGTCTTTCGTGGCATCGAAGGCTACGGAGCAAGCAGTCTCATCCATAAGCGACATCTTCTTCGTTCTTCGGACCGTCCCATTATGGTCTCAGTCATAGACACAGAGGAGAAGATCAAAACTCTCATTCCCGCTCTGGATGAAATGGTGGACGAAGGGCTGATCGCAATGTCGGAGGTAGAAGTGATCCGCTATGTGCATCAGGAAGGAGCGCGGTCTCTGGGTTAGGCGGCGAGCATTACAACATGAAGCGGGACGAAGATCAAGGATCAATAACAGAAACGAAAGAGCGAGACTTCATCGACGCTGCAGCCGGCACAGCGGATGGGGCAACTCGCTTGTTGCACTTGGCGGCTCTTGCAGAGGAGTTGGGTACCGAGGATGTCTCGCAGGAATCGCGTGAGTTGGCAGCCCGCGTGTCGGAAGGACGTTTCTACGTTGCGTGTGTCGGCCAATTCAAGCGCGGCAAATCGACATTGATCAACGCGCTCATCGGTCAACCGATCCTTCCCACTGGGTTCATTCCTGTGACAGCTGTGCCAACCGTGATCCGATTCGGCGAGAGAGCGAAAGCACGCATTCGGACCCGTGAAGGGGACTGGAAAGACATCCTCATCTCGGACCTGAAACAGTACGTCACCGAAGAATTGAATCCCGAAAATCAAAAAGGCGTGCAGGGAGCTGAAGTATTTGTTCCCAGCCCACTTCTCTCTTCGGGCATGTGCATCGTCGATACGCCAGGCCTCGGATCGGTCTTCACCGGGAATACTGCCGCCACTCAGGCCTTCATACCGCACATTGATGCCGCGCTCGTCGTGGTTGGCGCGGACCCGCCATTGGCGGGCGAAGAATTGACACTCGTCGAAGCTGTGGGCAAGCAGATTCAGGAATTAATACTCGTCCTTAATAAAGCCGACCGTACCACCGACGCGGAAAGAGATGCTGCATCGAAATTTACCCGACAGCTGCTACATAAGAAACTCCGGAGGGAAATCGGGCCAGTGTTCGAGGTCAGTGCTCAGGAGCGAGCCGAGAATCGTGGTCCGGAGCGTGACTGGAGAAAACTCATTCAGGCGCTTCAATCTCTCGTTGATGATTCTGGACGGCAATTGGTACGCGCCGCGTGTGACCGGGGTCTTGAGCGTCTGGGAGAGCAAGTGCTAGCTATCGTCATTGAGCACCGCGACGCCCTTCGCCGCCCTCTTGAAGAGTCGGAACGACGCATCACGGTGATGAAACAGACCATCGCCGACGCGGAACGCTCGATGCATGAGCTCAGCTTTCTTTTCATGGCCGAGCAGGCGCGGCTGTCGGACGTCTTCGTTGAGAGACAGAAGGTATTTTTTAGTTCGGTTCTCCCAAACGCTAACAAGGAATTCGAGGAATATGTGTTGTCAGTTCCGAAAGGACTGGGACCAGGGTATCGTCGACGATTGACGGCACGTGCCCAGGAGATTGCGTCGCAATATGTTGTGCCTTGGCTGAAGCCCGAACAAGAAGAAGGGGAAAGACAATACCGGCAAGTCGCAAACAGGTTTGTAAGAATTGCAAATGACTTTCTGAGAAAACTTGCCGACGCGGGTATACCTCAACTGGCACGAGTGCCCCACGCGCTGGACGCCGAAAAAGGGTTTCGGGTTCGATCGGAGTTCAGCTTCAATTGGCTTCTTACTCTTGCAGCGCCTCCGTCACCCCTGCGTTGGCTTGCGGATGTTGTTCTTGCCGCTGTAGGAGCCCGGATAATAATTACAAATGAGGCACGCGCATTTCTTGTTCATATTTTGGAAGTGAATTGTGCACGAGTGCAGAATGACATTCTTAATCGGATGCAGGATAGTCGGGGACGGCTGGAGACAGAAGTGCGAAAGGTGCTCCACGAGGTAAGCAGAATCGCTGAGGAAGCCCTGGTTCGTGCGCGCAAAGTTAAGGAGGAGGGTGAACCTGCCGTAGAGGCAGAACTGGCACGGTTGGATGACCTGGAGAGACAGGTTTCCGCTTTGACTGAATCTCCCGAGACCGGCGCGCTTAAGGTGTGAGAAACACCTGCATACGGTCGCCAGACATTGCTAGCCGCGCAGAAGGAACCTGACAAATACCGGAATTTGATTGTGCGCATCGCCGGGTACTCTGCCTATTTCACCGATCTTTCTCCTGCGCTGCAGAACGAGATCATCGCTCGAACGGAAGAACATGTATAAGCGAAAGTAGGGTCGCAGCACACGGGCGATGCAAGCACAAGACGCCGAAATTGGATTGACGCGATACAGTGATTGAAGTCTGGCAACGGCTGTAAGCAATGGATGTTTTGCACAAGCTTGCGCCGTCTATTCGCCCCACATTCCTCCCACATCCTGAAGCAAGCCAAAGCCGAGTACGCGAAGCTGCAATAGCCTGCCTTGAGAAGCCTTCTGATCTTACAGATAATCGCATTCGCCCATGCCCGGAAGCACAATTAACTTCGATGCAGGAAGCAAGTGGGCAAACCCACCGGACGCAAACGAACGTGTCAAACATCTGGTGAGCTTCGCCTAAGTCGGGGTGCGTTTCAACGGAAAGCTACAAAATAGCTACAGATTAGCTACAGAACCGTGCTACTCTGAAATTGCAGTATTGATGGGGAAATCGATAATACCCGTTGGCAAGTCTTTGAAAAGTCAGTGCAAGTCCATAAGGGATTTAGGCTTGAATTGAATCCCTCCCTCTCCGCCAGCAAGTCTTAGCTGCAGAGAAATTCCGCCGCTCGTTATCCCGAAATACGCGAAAGATGCCCATTTTTCGCGATAATTCCTCAGCAAACCGGACTGCAGAGAACGGACTGCTCCGCGGCGAAGGCCACCTTGTTCTGGCTTTTCTCCGGAGGGCAGATGCGCAGTCCGGTTTCGGGAAGGGCATAGGGCGAATGCAATGCGATCAAACGCCTCGGATTTGGCCGTGGGAAGTTGACTTTTGCCGATTTCGATGGAATCATCCTGACCGCTTTGCGCCTCATCGAAAACCATGAATGGGTCCGGCAGTGCATCAGGGCAAAATATCCGGTCATCGTCATTGACGAATACCAGGATCTCGGGTTGCCGCTGCACCGGATGGTGTTGGCGCTCATGAACAAGGCAAGCGTCAGAATCATAGCCGTGGGAGACCCCGACCAGTCCATTTATGGCTTCACAGGCGCCCAGCCATGGCTGCTGAAGGCGCTCGCCAGCCTGCCGAACGTCCAGGCCGTTCGTCTCAAGCTGAATTACCGATGCGCGGACCAGATTATCGCCGCCTCAAAGACACTGTTGCCGGACCCGGCCGAGTTCAAATCGCATGACGGCCGGCAGGGTACGATTCTCTTCTACCAGCTCGGCTGCGACGTGCGGGGCCAAGCGGAATACGCGCTTGAGAAAATCGTTCCCGCGCTGCTCAAGGAGAACGACAAACGGAAGCATGGCGACATTGCGTTGTTGTACAGAAGTTTCAATGAAGGCAATTCCGCCGCCGCCGCGGCGGACAAGCTCGGATATGAGTATTTCCGGGTGGACAACGGATCGCCAATCAAGCGGTCTCGGGTGACGGAGTGGCTCACGGACGGCGCCCGCTGGTGCGCCGGCGGATGGGAGACAGGCACGGTGACTCTCGGAGAGATTCTCAAGGGCTGGCGTGGGCTGAGGCGTTCCCTGACCCGCGAAGGAGAGGTTCTCGCCGCACGCGCGAAGCTGATCTCGTTCTTGTTCGCAGCGCATAGTGGCGCGATCCCGCTGCGGGAATGGCTCGGTGGAATCGCAGAAGCGTGCGTGAATGCAATTTTTGCAGAGGAACCGGGGCTGGGCGACGAGCAAGAGATTTTCGAGGAGTTGCGAGAAGCGGCAAAGGCCGGAGGAGAACTAGCGGGATATACCGTCGAGACGTTCGGTAATCAGGGGAGGAGTCCGGGCCAGATCAACCTGATGACGCTCCACAGCTCAAACGGACTGGAGTTCCAAGCTGTGATCATGATCGGGCTGGAGGAAGGAGCGATGCCCAGCAGCTACGACCGCACCAAGGAAGCCATCGAGGAGGCCGGCCGGCTGTTTTACGTCGGGCTGACCCGCGCCATGAGTTCCGTGCACCTGATGTATGCGTTCAATGAATCGCCGCTCATTACCCAGGTGCGGAAAGCTACTTAGCGGAAGCTTATGCGATAATTCGCTTTTTATGAGTCCACAACAAGAGGAACAACGGGAATCCGCGATTGTCGGGCAACCTCACGCGGCGAACGGTTTGACGCGCGCGCAGAGGGAGCACGTCGCGGCGGCGTCCGGCGATATTCGTCCGTCGTCTTGGCCATTCAAGGCGTGTTAACTCCGGTGATGGTCAGCAGCTAGCCAGGTAAGCTGGAAGGAGGCTGCGCCCCGTTCCTGGACCACCCAGCTACGACGCCGAACCTGCTACGCGCTTCTGTAGCAAGACTTCCTTCAGCGACTGTCCGGCACGCGTGATGTGCTCACCCAGTAGCGTGCAGGCCGCGGGTATGTCACGTTCACGGCACAACTCGAGGATTTTGTGATGTTCTTCATTGGCACGCTTCATCCAATGAGTCAGATACAACTGT
>JASIKQ010000118.1 GCA_030049565.1 Candidatus Sulfotelmatobacter sp. | reverse complement strand
GATTCAATATCATGGGGTGCGCTTCCGCACCACCGGGTTTCGCCAGATCGTGGAAGTGCATCTTCTGTTTCCGCAGTTTACTTCGATAAGCGAGGCGCACCGTCTGGCGACCATTCTCGAAGAACGGCTTCCGGCAGAATTAGAGATGCCCGCAGAAGTTATCACCCATTTGGAGTCTCTGGAAGATCACGCCGACGTTCACCGCGAAGAACATTACACCGGCAAGCCGGAATAAACTCCGATTCGAATGATTCCGGCCCTGTACATACAAAAAACTCCGGAGCTTTGCTCCGGAGTTTTGAATTTCAATGTGCTGCCAAATTGGTCATCTTCAGGCGGTCAGCGCCTCCACAAAGTGCTCGCAAACCGCGGTCTCGAGGTTGTAGAAGTTGACATGCACCGGCGTGGCCAGCAGCGGAGCCAGGATGTCATAAACCTTCATATAGGTCTCTCTGTCATAGCGCTCGGCATCCACTTTCTCATGCCACAGGCTGATGGTCCAAATTTTGTTATCTCTCATCTTCTCGGGCAAAAAGGGCAGAATCTCCAGGAAGCCAGTCTGTTTTTTGAGAATCGGCAGAACCTGGTTCTTGAGGATCTTCACGAACTCTTCTTTCTTCTCCGGCTTGAGTTCAAAATCAAGGATACGTGCAAACATGGGAGTATGCTCCTTTCTCGTTCTTCTTTGTGAGGGGTCACAAATCGTTTCAGAGCGGGGGCTCTCGGGCAAGAGCCGGAGGACAATTGGGCCGAGACCGCGAGCCCACACCTCGAAAAACAATACGACGATTGTTGTGCGCATGCAGTGATGCCTGAGCGCCATGTGTGTGCGATGGGTCACTGCGCGCTGTACCTCGCGAGATGCAGTGGGTATGCAATCTGGCGGCGAAGTCCTCGCCTTCGGGTAGTGGCTCAGTTTGAAATAGGAATGGAAGCGAGCCAAGCGCGCGGCTGCTGCGCTGCAAAGAACGCAGCGCTTTCGCGCGGCTCGCCCAGATCCTTCGCCGCGCAAAAGAGGCTTGCTCAGGATGACAATTTCAAACTGAGCCACTACCGGCCTTCCGTGCCTGGCGCGTTGCAATCCTGAGCGGACATATAATTCACAAGTCATGGCTGCCGCTGCTCGAGAAGTAGAAAAAAAGATTGAATCCCTGCGCGACAAGATCCGCCAGCACGAGTACCTCTATTACGTGCTCGATCAGCCTGAGATAAGCGATCTCGAATTCGACAAGCTGATGCAACAACTGAAGGACCTGGAGGCGCAGCATCCGGAGCTGATTACTCCGGATTCTCCTACGCAACGCGTGGGCGGCAAACCCCGCGAGGGCTTTGTCAAAGTTTCCCACTCTTCGCCGATGCTTTCGCTCGACAACACCTACAACGAAGACGAACTGCGCGCCTGGGAGAGCCGCGTGCACGAACTCAGCGGGCGCGCCGCGATCGACTACGTTTGCGAACTCAAACTCGATGGCATGTCGCTGGCGCTGATCTATGAAGGTGGCAAGCTGGCACGGGGAATCACTCGCGGCGACGGCAGCGTGGGTGAAGATGTGACGCTGAATGTGCGCACGGTGCGCTCGGTTCCGCTTTCCATTCCACCTGAAAAGCTGAAGCAGGCCGGTATTCCTGCGGATTTCGAAGTGCGCGGCGAGCTGTTGATGCCGCTCGCCGGGTTCAAGAAGATGAACGCAGAGCGGGAAAGCGAGGGACTTTCCCTGTTTGCCAATCCGCGCAATGCCACGGCTGGCACGGTGCGGCAGCTTGACTCGCGCGTAACGGCGGGGCGGCGGCTCGATTATTTTTCCTACATGCTGCTGAAAAACGGCCGCACCTATTTCGACCGCCACTCGAAAACTCTCGATGCGCTCGAGGCTGCCGGATTCAAGGTGAACCAGAATCGAAAGCTGGTACACAGCATGGATGAAGCCTGGGCGTTCATTCGAGAGTGGGAGGCGAAGCGCGATTCATTGCCCTATGAAATCGACGGTATTGTTGTAAAAGTCGATCGGACGTCGTTGCAGGAGGAACTTGGTTTTACCGGCAAAGCGCCGCGCTGGGCGATCGCCTACAAATACGCAGCGCGGGCGGGGATTACGAAACTCGAAGATATTCGAGTACAGGTTGGCCGCACCGGCAAGCTGACTCCCGTGGCCATGCTGGCTCCGGTTCTGATCGGCGGAACAACGGTGCGAAATGCAAGCTTACACAACATGGATGAAATCGAGCGCCTGGGCGTGAAGATCGGCGACTGGGTGCAGGTCGAGCGCGGCGGCGATGTGATTCCGAAGGTGGCGAAGGTTGTGGATGACAAGGAGCATCCGCGCGGGCACAAAACGTTTCACATGCCGGAAACCTGTCCCGTCTGCGGCACCAAAGTAGTGCGCACTGAGGGCGAGGTCGATTACCGTTGCGTGAATGCGAATTGTCCGGCCAAGCTGCGCGAGACCATTCTGCACTTCGCCTCGCGCGGCGTCATGAATATCGACGGCATGGGCGACGCGCTGGTAAGCCAGCTCACGGAAAAAGGGCTGGTGAAAAACGTCGCGGATATTTATTCGCTCCCGAAAAAAGATTTGCTGGGCCTGGAGCGCTTCGCAGACAAATCGGCGCAGAATATCATCGACGAGATCGAGAATTCGAAGAAGCTGCCGCTGGAGCGCGTGATTTACGGTCTGGGCATTCGTTTCGTGGGCGAGCGCACGGCGCAATTTCTCGCAGAACATTTTGGCTCGATGGAGGCGCTGGAAAAAGCCAGTGTGGAGGAATTGCAGGATGTGAACGAAGTCGGCCCGCGCATCGCGGAAAGCATTGCCGAGTTCTTCAGTGTTCCGGCAAATCGCAAGCTGGTCGGGCGTTTGCGCGAGGCGGGGCTTACGCTCACGGGAGAAAAGAAAGAACGCGGCACCATGCTCGCCGGCAAAACTTTTGTGCTGACTGGAACCCTGGCGCATTTCACGCGCGATGAAGCGAAGAAGATGATCGAAGACGCCGGAGGAAAAGTTACCGGCTCGGTCAGCAAGAAGACGGATTATGTCGTGGCGGGAGCAGATGCGGGATCGAAGCTGGACAAGGCGAAGGCGCTCGGAATAGAGGTTATTGGCGAGGAAGAATTGAGAAAGTTGGCTGGCTGACGGCCACGAGGCCCCGGCGGGGGCCAGAAAACATACCATGAATATCTAACGCCATATGTTAGGAATTCATGGTAGAGCGGACCAGGGAAGGGCATGGTGTGGTCTGCTGCTGCTGGCGTTGCGTTTATTCGCTAGAGTTTAGCGCCTTGGTCATCCTCCTCCACGTCTCCTCCAGCGTTTCCGGCAAAATGCGCGTCTCGCACACTACCGATACGAAATTGGCGTCGGCGACCCAGCGTGGCAGCACGTGCATGTGAAGGTGGCCGGCGATGCCGGCGCCGGCGGCTTTGCCGATGTTCATGCCCAGGTTGATACCGTCGGGATGGTAGAGTTCGCGCAACGCCGCCTCCATTCTTTGAGAGAGCGCCATGATCTCATTCGCCGCTGCCGACGGCAGCTTGCGCAACTCGTCCAGGTGCGCGTAGGGCACGATCATGACGTGCCCTGGCGTGTAGGGAAACGCATTAAGAATAATGAAGCAGAATTCGCCGCGATAGACAATGAACCATTTGGCGTCGTCATTCGCCTTCGCGGCCGCGCAAAAGATGCACTCGGCAGGCTTTTCAATGCCCGACACGTAGGCGTAGCGCCACGGGGTCCAGAGATAATCCATTTCACGGCAGAGTAGCAGATGAGGATAGCGGCAGTCAGCAGCACAGTCTGAGGCGTGCGCACCCGCAGCGCGGGAAAGCGGGTAGGGATGCCGGTTCGACTTCGCTCAGGGCAGGCTTCGACTGCGGTTGAGCTTCGCATGGGCGAAGCTCAGTCCTCGCACAGCATGACAGGGTTGAAGAAAAGGCATTCTGTAGTTGCAACACTGCATTAATGTGCGCACGAATTAGGTTTGACACTGTTCGCAAGCCATTGCTATAGTCGAGGAGTTCCCTTTGGACGCGGGTTTCTGTGAAACGTCCGGCAGCTGGGATTGTCCAAGCTCACTCGCCAGGGTGGGCCCACCACAACCTAACGACTCACTCCAGCAGTCCGCCTAGCAGGGCCCGCATCACCCGCACCGAGTGCGAGGTTTCATCAGAGAGGCATAACCTTGTTCGACGACACCACCAGCCATAGTCCCGATTCTTCCACCGCTGTCGCAACTGAAACCGAACCGATGGTCAACGAAACCACAACCAGCGAACGCAGTTCGACGCCGCAGGAGGCGCAGGGGGAAAACGCGTCCGCCGAGAAGCCCACTTCTGCAGAGGCGACGCCAGCTGCCGCCTCGGATGAGAAGCCCGCCAGTGAAGACTTCGCCTCGGCGCTGGAAAGCTTCACCACCGAAACCGAAGAGGCCGAAGGCGACGACCGAGTCATCAAGGGCACGGTGCTCAAGCTCACGCCCACGCACGTGGTTATTGATATTGGCACGAAGTCCGAAGGCATGTTGCCGCTTTCGGAGATCCTCGACCACGAAGGCAAGCCCAAAGTAAAGCCCGGGGACGAAATCGAGGTTATGCGCGAGAAAGGACAGACCGAGGAAGGTTATGTCAATCTCTCGCACCAGAAAGCGGCGCGCATTCACGCCTGGGACCAGATCGAGAAGGCCCATCACGACAAAACTCCCATTAAGGCCCAGGTCATCGAGCG
>JASIKQ010000117.1 GCA_030049565.1 Candidatus Sulfotelmatobacter sp. | reverse complement strand
ACGAGATATGTCAGGGACGTTCCCCAAGTTCGTGCCGCGCTCCGTACCGGTGGTGCTGTTGATACTCACTTTGGCGGCGGTCGTTGGCTTTGCCGCGGTCGGACATCTGGTGGGGCGGTTCAACGCCAATCAGCGCGCGCGCGGGCTGAAACTTTATGATCAAGGACTGACTGCGTCGAGCAAAGGCAATTACGATGAGTCCATTGCAGCATTCCGGGCGGCGCTGACTTGCGATCCGAGCAATTCCCAGTACCAACTCAGCCTGGCGCGGGCGCTGCGGGACAGCAACGATCCGCGACGGCTGGAGGAAGCGGAATCGTACTTGATAGCGTTGTGGCAGCGCACGCCCCAGGATGGCGCCGTGAATTTGGCCCTGGCTCGGGTGTACAGCCATCGTGGCGACGTGGAGGATGCGACGCGGTATTACCACAACGCAATGTATGGAGTATGGAGTTCAAATTACGATTCCAACCGCACTAGAGCCCGCATCGAGTTGATTGAGTTTTTGATGAAGAAAGGGGCTCGTGACAAGGCCGAGTCAGAACTGATGGCGCTGGCCGCGTCGTTGCCGCCGAATCCGGCCGCGCATTTGCAGGCGGCGGAACTGTTCAGGCAAAACCAATCCTACCAGGGGGAACTCGCGCAATGCAGCGAGGTATTACGCCTCGAACCGGGAAATTCCACAGCCCTGGCATGTGCCGGACAGGCGGCATATCGCTTAGGCAATTACGTCGTGGCGCAGCATTATCTGCAGGCCGCCGTCAACAGCAGCCCGCGGAACGCGGAATCGCGCCAGATGCTGGAAATGGCCGATCTTATTCTGAAGACGAATCCCTTTCACGGCCATATCTCCGACGCCGAGCGCAATCGAAGGATCGGGACCGCGTTTGAGCAGGCCGAGAAGCGGCTGAGTGAGTGCGCGCAGAAGAGCGGCGTGGATTTGAAAAGCGCTGCGCCGACCTCGCCCATCGGCATGCTGCAAACGCGCTGGCTTGCGGTGAAGCCGGATCTCGGGAAGTTGCGCTCTGCCGCCGAAACCGATCTGCCGGATACGATTATGGATGTGGTGTTTCAGATTGAACAACAGACTGCCGCGAGCTGTGGACAGCCGCAGGGACCCGACGAAGCATTACTTTTGATCTCTCAAAAACGCGAGGCCAGCAGCCAGTGACCGATTCGGTTGTCACGCCCAGGACGCCCGAGGCCGAAGCCGGGAAGGAGCTTCCCCGGCCGAGGGCGAAACTATCGCACCGGTTGTTTGGACGGCTGGAAGGGGCGTTTCAGGAAGAGGTTTTCTTTCTGGTTCTCTCGGTTTTCATCGGAATTTTTGCCGGGTTGGCGGTGGTTTGTTTTCGGCTGGCCATTGATTGGACGCATCTGGCGCTGCTTGGGCCACTCCCGCAAAATCACACCTGGCGTCTGTTTGCAGTGCCGGCGATCGTGGGACTGATTGTGGCGGCGGTTGTCATTTATGTTTTTCCCGGAATTCGGGGCAGCGGCGTGAACCAGACCAAGGCCGCACTGTACATCTTTAATGGCGTCATCCCATTTCGCACCGCAGTGGGAAAATTTATTTGTGCCGGGCTGGCGATTGGATCGGGACAATCGCTGGGACCGGAGGACCCATCGTTGCAAATCGGGGCCAGCATCGCTTCGGCGCTAGGAAGATGGCTGGAAGTCTCGCGGGAGAAATTGCGGCTGATGGCACCGGTGGGAGCGGCTGCGGGTCTGGCGGCTGCCTTCAACGCGCCGATTTCGGCAGTGCTGTTCGTAATTGAAGAAGTCATCGGGCGGTGGAGCGCGGGCATTCTTGGCTCGGTGGTGCTGGCGGCAGTCTCGAGTGTGGTGATTGTGCGCTGGTTTCTGGGCAGCGAGCCGCTGTTCCGCATTCCGGTGACGACGTTCAAGAACCCGGCCGAACTCATTGCGTATGCCGTGCTGGGAATTGTGGGCGGGATCGCCTCGGTGGCGTTTGCGAAGTCCATTGGTTTCTTGCGTCCGCGGCTGAAAGCGCTGCCGCGCTGGACGCAATTTTTTCAGCCTGCGCTGGCAGGACTTGTGGTTGGGCTCATCGCTTTTCTGGGCGCTCCGCAGGTGATGGGGGCGGGCTACGAATCGATGGATCAGGCCATGCACGGGCAGTTTGCCTGGAAGATGCTGGCGATACTGGCGTTGCTGAAAATTGTGGCCACGACGGTATCGTTCGTCAGCGGCACACCCGGCGGCATGTTCGCGCCGACATTATTCATTGGCGCCATGCTGGGCGGGGCGGTGGGCGACATCGAACGCATCTTTTTTCCCCATCTGACCGGGTCGACGGGAACTTACGTTTTAGTGGGCATGGGAGTGCTATTTGCGGGATTTCTGCGCGTGCCCATGACTTCTGTTTTCATGGTCCTGGAAGTCAGCGGAAACTATGAGATCGTGGTGCCTGTGCTGGTTGCCAATACGGTTTCTTATCTAGTGTCGCGTGGGTTGCAGGAGATTCCCATTTTTGATTTGCTCACGCGGCAGGACGGCCTGATTTTGCCCTCGCTCGAGGAAGAACGCGAGGAAGCAATTTTACATGTGGAAGACGCCATGCTGCCGGTGCCCGGTATCATTTTAATTGCGCAGGATTATGTCGACGCCAACTGCCACCGCATTCAGGATTCGAACGACTCGATTTTTCTTGTGCGGCTGCATCCCAGCGGATGGGGCATCATTAGCCGCGACCATCTGCAACGATTGTTTCGCGAAGGCAAGGGCGAGCATACACTGGCGTCAGTGCTGCCGACGCAGTCCATTCCAAGCCTTTATCCGGACCTGCCACTGGATTCGGCGCTACGCTATGTGAATGATTATCCGCTGGTGCCGGTGGTGAATCGGGCGGATTCGCGGCGGCTGGAGGGGGTGGTGTCGCGGCAATCGGTGTTCAAGAAATATGGGAGCCGGAGCGCGATCGAGGTACCGATGGCTGGGTGACGATCAGCATCTTGCCGCCAGGGACGCTCGGCCTGTTTGGTAAACTGAGCTTGTTCATCTGCGTCCACCACCGTGGTGGACGAGTCCCCGCCATTTGAGATTGATTTGGCGAAGGGTTGATCTCGGACAGTGCGGAACATTTCCGCTAGTTGGGAGCAATGCATGTACTGCAACTACTGTGGGAAAGTGATCCAGGACGACGCCAATGTTTGCGCTTACTGTGGCACTCGCGTGGGAGCGTCGGTGGCGCGGAAGCGCCTGGTACGGCCGCGGCTGGGACGCAAGATTGCCGGTGTGTGCCTGGGATGCGCCGAGTACTTCGACATTGACGTGACCGTGGTACGGTTAACCTGGCTGCTCACGGCGCTGATGACTGGCATTGGGCTGCTGGCCTATGTAATTGCGTGGATCGTCGTACCGGAAGAACCGTTGCTGCTGAGCGCACCTGTGGGGAGGGAGCGGGTCACGCAGCTATAGCAGATTGTTGATTTATGATTGTCGATTGCTGATTGAACGGTTCCGGACATTAGTCGTTCAGATTTTGCTTCCACCCTGGCAAATCGGCAATTTCTCTCATGCAACCTCTCTCCCCGATCCGGATTAAAAGCGGCGATGCCGAAATCGTTTATCGCGTCGTGGGGGATGGCCCCAGGGTCGTTCTGCTGCATCCTTTTCCCGCCAATCATGAATTCTGGCTGCCGATAGCGGAAGCGCTGGCTGCAAGGTATCGGCTCATTCTCCCGGACCTGCGCGGGCATGGAGATTCGGGGGCGGGGGAGGGTCCGGCAACCATGGAAAAGCACGCGGCAGATATAAGGCAGGTAATGGACGACGCCGGGGTGGGACGTGCGGTGCTAGTGGGAGTTTCGATTGGCGGGTATGCGCTGTTCGAATTCTGGAGAAGATATCGTGTGCGCGTGTCCGCGCTCGCACTGTGCAATACGAAGGCGCCGGGCGATTCGGCCGAAGCGCGCGCGGCACGCTTGCAGGCGGCCAATGATGTGCTGGAACGCGGAACGGAGCCATTTTTTGAGAGCATGGTGCCGCGGCTGCTGGGGCAGACTACGCGCGAGACACGTCCTGATCTGGTTGAGGGGGCGTTGCGCATGATGAGAAAAATGTCACCGGAAGACGTGGCGCAGGTGCAGCGAGGGATGGCAGAGCGTCCGGATTCGGTGGCGACGTTGAGAACGATCAACGTGCCGACGCTGATTGTGACAGGCGACGAAGACATTCTCGCTGGGCGGAACGAAGCTGACTTGCTGCATCGCCACATTGATGGCAGCGAGCTGCTCGTGATCGCGAAGGCAGGGCATTACTCGGCCTGGGAGCAGCCCGAGGAAGCGGGCAGGGTGCTGCGGGAGTTTCTGGATCGAACGCGGAATTGCTGATAATTGATTTCTGATTGCTGATTGATAACAATTCGCCTTCCGTGCGCACATGAGGTTTCAGTCCAAAATCAGCGCTTCGCGCTATCTGATAGACTTTCTTCCGTCATGATTGAAACTTTTCTAGTTCCGGACAAAACTGTGGTGAGCGCCAAGGGAGACGGTCCCACCATCGATTTGAGCGGGGCGGGTAATCGCGTTTTTCTGCTGACGCTCGAAATCACGAAGATCATCGAGCAGGAGTCGCTCGACGTGGCGGTGCATGGCTCGGCGGATGCTACGACGTGGGATGCGAAGTCGATTATCGCCTTTCCGCAGAAATTTTATCGAGGCGAAACGCCGCTGTTGCTGGACCTGAGGGCTCATCCCGAGGTGAAATTTGTGCGGGCGCATTGGGAAGTGGCGCGCTGGGGCCGCGGGACGGAGATTCCGATGTTTGAATTTGGGGTGAAAATAAAGGAAGTCCCGGCGGAGATTTTGCGCGCGGCGGCGGCGGCGGAGACCAAGGCACTCGCGTGAGCATGGTTGATTTTTGATTGACGATTAACAATTGGGCAATAACTTCTAATTTGTTGAGCTCGTTCCGACCAAGAGTCTAGAATACCGGGCAGGGTAAATCCTGCCCAAACGTCTGACTTCCTTTCCGCTATATTTGATTCCGAAATGAAAGCGGCAGATCAGGTAGTGATGCGTCCCGCGAGGAATGTACGCGGCAGCGTCATGCTTCCCGGCGATAAATCGATTTCGCATCGCTACGCCATGCTGGCGGCGCTGGCCGAGGGACAGTCGGTGCTGACGAATTATTCCACTGGCGCCGATTGCGGCAGCACGCTCGCGTGCTTGCGTGCGCTCGGAGCGAAGTGGGAGCGGCGAGGTGCGGACAATCGGATTGAAATGCAGGGAAACGGGCTCGCACTGACTGCGCCGAGTGTGCCGCTGGATTGCGGAAATTCTGGATCGACCATCCGGATGTTGAGCGGGATTCTCGCCGCGCAGCCGTTCACGAGCGAGCTGACAGGAGACGAATCGCTGTCGCGGCGTCCCATGGAGCGGGTGATTAAGCCGCTTACTGCGATGGGCGCGAAAATTGAATCGCGAGATGGGCGGCCGCCGCTGCGGATCGCGGGAACGAATCTGAAAGGCATCACATACAACATGCCCGTGGCGAGCGCGCAGGTGAAGACTTGTCTGTTGTTCGCCGGGTTGCTGGCGGAAGGCGAGACACGCATAACCGAGCCGGTACGGACCCGCGATCATGCGGAGCTGGCGCTGCG
>JASIKQ010000116.1 GCA_030049565.1 Candidatus Sulfotelmatobacter sp. | reverse complement strand
AGATTCCCAGCTGCGCAAAGAAGGCTTGCTCGGATTGACAAGCGTTCCTGTTCGTCTCGCAATGCTCCCGTTTCAGTGAGCGGCGTTCACGGTTAAATTGCTAGCGACGTAGTGGCGGCCATCAAAGCGGGCCAGCACGGTGATGTTCGAGGCTTCGTGAAGGCTGTCATCGGCCGGCAGCAATGATGGATCGACGTAGATTTCGTAGCTCTTGTGATCGGTGGACGAAGTGATGACGATGATGCCGAGACGAAGGTTGATAGCGGTGACCTGGCCGGCGAACGTGAAGCTGGATCCGGGCAGGGCGAGGATGGAAACTTCGCGGGCGACCTCGGCGCCGTTTTGCTGCGGGCCGAACTTGACGGAGACGAGAGCTCCGTTTTCGAGGTCATAGGCGGCAACGTTGTGGTCGCCTTGAAGGATGCGGGTTTCGGGGGTGATGCGAACTTTGATGGCGCGGGGCGAAAGGGCGTCGCTGAGCAGCAACTCGCCGTTGTCGGAACGGTAGCTGATGACGGTCCCCTGGCCTTCTCCGGCGGAAGTTGTGTCGCTGACGCGGATGTTGCGGGCGAAGATGGTATCGCCGTCGAGTTGGGTATCGACATAGACGCGGTCGCCGGGCTTGAGATCATAGGCATTGCCGTCAGCCCTGCCGCGAAAGAAGTGAGTGCGCGGGTCGAAGCAGATTTTGATCGTGCCGCCACCGAAGGTACGGACGACGATTTGATCGCGCACGCGGTCGAGCTTCTCGATGGTGCCTCCGATGAGCGTGGCGTTTTGCTTGGGAATGGGAGGAAGATCGGGAATCAGGCTGGCGGGATCGAGGGCGATATCGACATCATCGTTGCGGGCGGGGCGGGCGGTGGTGGTTGTGGAGGGTTCGGCGGCATCGTTCGCAATGGGTTCGATGGCGTGTTCGGATAATGGGGCTTCGCTGGGAGCCGGAGGGGCAGAAGCGGCCGGCTGGAGCGCGGCCGACGACGGCTGGACCGCGTTGGAGGAGGAATGATTGGGGAAGGATGGAGTGACGCCATTCTGCCGTTGCGCGTGCGCGACGTTGGGGAAAACGAAGACGGCGAGAGATATTCCAAAAATTGCATGCTGTGCGAATCGACGCATAGCGCTCCCTTAGAAATTTCGACTAAAAAGCTTCGACGAAAGAACTTTTCGACGCTGCCTTTGGATGCGGTTTGCTGGTCTTATGTTCGCTGGGTTTTTATGAAATGCAGCAAATCGGCGACAAACAATGGCGGGGTGTTGGCATCCAACTTGCATTTTTGAGCAAAGTACGGTCGCTTTCTAAGGACGGTGGAGGAGACGGAAGGTATGAGCGCGAAGGGGTGGATGATTACCGGCATTATGGGAGCGATTGCGGCGTGGGGAACGGCGGCGCAGGCCAAGGACATCAAGATCACGCTGCCGCGGCGCAGCCATATGACGCCGGTACAGAAATTAAATCAGCGGGGCGTGGAGGCGGTGCAGAAGCGCAACTACGAAAAAGCGCAAGCCCTGTTTTATAAGGCGTACTTGCTCGATCCCGAGGATCCGTTCACGCTAAATAATCTGGGATACATTTCAGAACTGCAAGGGCAGGTGGACCGGGCGGAGGATTTTTATTCGCTGGCGGGCGAAGAGCCGACCGAGGCGGTGATTGCGCGGGCGAGTTCGCCGCGTGTCGAGGGGCGGCCGGTGAAAGAGGCACTGGCGATTCAGGATGAGCCGCTGAAAATCAATCATGACAATGTGGAGGCGGTGCGGCTGCTGGAGCAGGGGCGGGCGCCGGAGGCGGATTTGTTGCTTGAACGGGTTTTGAAGAGCGATCCCAACAATATTTTTACGCTGAACAATCTGGGCGTGGCCAAGGAGATGGAAGGCGAGTCGGAGGCGGCGCTGCATTATTACGATGCCGGGGCTGCGGTTCATTCGGATGCGACGGCGGTGGTGACGCTGAACGCGGCGGCGCGAGGCGAAGCGGTGAATCGCCTGGCGGCGGAGAACGCGCAGAAGTTGCGGCGGAGGCTGGCGACTGAGACGAGTCCCGAGATTCAGGTGGCGGAGATGAATATTCGCGGAGTGTCCGCGCTTAACCGGAACGATTTGAAGGCGGCGGATGAAGATTTTCGCAAGGCGTATCAGCTTGACCCGAACAATGCGTTTGCTGTGAACAATTATGGATATTTGTCGGAGATTGAGGGCGACCAGGAGAGCGCGGAGTTTTTCTACGAAAAGGCGCAGACCATGGCGGACGCGAACCGTCCGGTGGGACTGGCGACGCGCAGAGCGGCGGAGGGGACGGCGCTGGTACAAGTAGCGGCGCAGAATGATTCGAAAGTTGAGAGCGTTGTGGATCGTGAGCGCGAGTTGCGACGGTTGCGGCGGGAGCCGATCTTGCTGCATCGGCGGGATAATTCGGTGGTGCAGGAGCCGGGGGCGCCGACGGACAGATAGAGCTGCCGAGGCATGTGGCCGCCGGATTCCAAGACGAGGTCGGGCCGACGGACGATGAGCGGCTTGCGGCCGGTGTGCGAATTCAAGAAATATCAGGTTGCGGCGAGACGCGCTTGCCTAGGATGACATCCCATTACTCACTGCAGAGGCACTTCCTCACTGATCGGAACTTCCGGATCGGAACTCCGGATCGGAACTTCGGATCGAATCTTATTGAAATTTAGATTTGGCGATCTGGCTGTGGGTTGTCCTGAAACCTGCCGATGATGGACTGGGGATCGTACAAGAAATTGCGGGCGAGGTTGGCGAGATAGCGCAAAAGCGTGTTTACGTTGGTGGAGTACCAGCAGCAGCGGGTCATGTCGGGGGAAAAGCCGCAGATGAAGCGCAGGCGCTCGAGTACGGCAACGGAGGGGCAAAGCATGGCGGCGGCCATGCGGTGATTTCCGTCAAGAATTGTCAACGGGCTGCGGCGATCGATACCGATTAAAAGGATGGTGGGGTTGGCGAGATTTTCCTGAACAGAGGAGCTGAGCAGACGCAATTTGCTGAGAAAGGCGCTGCGGAAAGCCATTTCCATGCGCGGGCGGATTCGCTCCATAACGTCCCTGAGGAAGAAGCTGCCGTGGGCAAAGCGGCGCCAGTTAGCGCGCGGGAAGAAGCGCACGCGAGCCAGATCTTCCGGAGCAAGTTCGACCTCATACCACTGGGTATTTTCGGGGAGCTCGCGCCACATCGCGCCACGGCGCAGGAAAAGTAACGCCTGGCGCACGGCATTTTCCCGGCGATTGGTGAGATCGGGATGGCGGACAAGGTGGTCGAATTCGTGCCGGTATTCGTCGAATTCGGGATGATGAAACTCGCTGCGCAGAAACTCGGCGATGACTTCTTCTTCCGACAGGAGACTGCGCAGTTCGAGGCTGGGATAAGTCTGCGAGACTGCGGAATGGAATGAGCGCCGCAGCAGCGGCACGCTGAGGACGGTGAGCAATGCAATCATCAATACAAGTTGCACCAGGATCACCTGGAGCAGGGTGGCGTGAAGAAGACAAATTCCCACGGCCATGGCGCCGCTGAATACTAATTGCAGCCAGCTTGTATTGGCGATTTTGCGCGACATTTCGTGAGTGATGATGACCGAGCTCAAGCAATAGACGCCGGTAGTGACGGCATAGAGAATGAGCAACTGCGGAAGCGAACCGTAGCCTCCCAGCTCAAAATGAGCGCCGAACAAGGTCTTCCAAAGAAAGCCTGGGATCAGCCACAAGCCGAAGATCAGCACAGTGAGAATGAGCGAAACCAGCGCCAGGGAAGTGAACAGAACCGGGCTGCCATCTTTTTCTTCCGAGCGGGAGCCGGCGGAAACCGGAAACATGGTGTGGACCACGCTCCAGGCGCACATATTGATGAGCCTTCCGACCAGCGAAACGGCGGCGTAAAAACCCGCTTCCGCGGGCGGAAAGAAATGTTTCACAAGAACGATGTCGAAGTTGTTGATGACGGTTTGGCCGGAGAAAAAGACGATGGCCTGGATACCTTCGCCGGCTGAGATGGCAACCGAGCGAAAGCTGAGGGCGGTCAAAGCCGGGCCGGGCAGGGCGGAAAAGTAGGAGACGATGACGGCGAGCACGCTGGCGAGAACGGCTCCTTTCACTCCCATTCCCAGAGCGATGAGCAGGACGGCGCCGCCGAGACGCACGATTCCTTCCAGCATGAAATTGATTGCGAGAGGACCGAAGGCGTGAACCCCCTGGATGTAGCCGCGGCGAACGCCCAGCGGAATATAGAAAGCCATGCTCAGGGAGAGAAGCCATATGAGAACACGGCTGGGCAATGCCAGGAATGTGGTGATCGAGCCGGAGAAGAGGAACATCAGCAGGCCGATTCCGACGCCGGCGAGCAACGCGCGCTGATGCAGGCCGGCGAAGATGGCGGCGCGTTCTTCGGCCGAGTCACTCTTAGCTACATACTTTGCGCAAACGACCTGAAATGAAAGAGTGATGCAAGACAACAGCATCAGAATGGTGTAGACGGCGGTCACGTGCGAAAAGCCGGTGGGGCCGAGAAGGCGGGCAGTGGCGACGTTGTAAATGAGATTGGTAACGCCGACGATGCCGGAGCCGGCCAGCAAAGTCAGGCTGCCCCCGAGAAGCTGTGATTTCAGCGCCTTGCGCGGAGCTGGGACACCGGGAGTTTGTGGCGGGGAGGATTCGACATCAGTTTTAACGCCTTCGGTCATCGGCAACCATGCGCGCTCAGAACAGGTTAAAGTGAATTACCGGCAAAATGGTGTTGCGCACTCCTCCCGCAAAATCGTAGAAAGTTTGCGTCTGTAGGCCGAAGGAAACGCGGAACGGATGGCCGGCGGGAACCTCGCCGATGCCGTTATTTACGCTGCTACGGCTGACCCGCGTGTAAGTGGCGACTAATTCGCTTTGGGTGTTGTCATACTGGTGATAGCCCTGGCCGCGCGACAGCAGGAACGAGCCTTGAACATCCCAGCGCGGGTTGGCGTGGAAGTCAAAGCGGGCGCCGGGCAGCAGCGCCTGCGCCAGCGCATATTGCAAATTTTGCACCTGCCATGAGCGGAGATCTTCCGCGAGTATGGCTGCGGTCAGGCGGCTGCCAAATTTATGCTGAAGTCCCAGGTAGGTCGATGTGTCGAAATATTCCTCAATCAGAGGGCGGTAGAGCACGTCGCGAACTGTATATCCGGCGAGCAGCGAAGTGCTTCCCCAGGGGCGGCCGATGTTGAATTCCACGCTGGCGTCGGCGTCGCGGGAGTGCAGGTTATTGTCGGTGAACGGACCGGCTTCGCGAATGCCGCTGGCGTTGATCGAAAGCCAGTTGTAGAACGAACTGGTGTTGATATAGAGAAACTGGCGGAAGAGATTCTGGCTCATGTACTGGGGCGAGGTGGTGTCGCGGCGGACGTCGAATTGCAGGCCTCCGTTGAAGGTGATGGAGTTCGGGCCGAAATGCAGCACAGGACTTATGCCGCCGTTGAAAATGGTGTCGTAGGTGTTACGGTATTGAACGACGTTGATGCTGGGGAAAAGGAAAAGGCCTTCCGTGAGGCTTTCGCCGACGAAGCCGGTGATGGGGGGCAGATTGGCGATGTGCAGGCGGTAGTGAGAGTCGACGAAATCTTGATAGGAATGACGCGGCGGCGGCAATAGCGAGGGGTTATTGGTGACCTTCAGAATTTCGGCGTCGAGGGTATAGACGTTGATGTCTTCGAGCGCGGGAGCGAAAAGGCCTTCGGGAGAAATGCTGATGTTCCGGTTAATCTCGTGGCCTTCTTCGCCGAGGGTTTCGTATTGTTCGTTTTCCGCGGCGTTCAAATCTTCCTGGCCGGCGACGCTGCTGGCTTGGGCGAAGGCGGAGAGCGCGTGAACCGTGTCCTGCCGCTGACGATAGAGATTGGCTTGCGCCATTTTGTATTCATAATCGTCGGAATAATCGCTGACCGGGCCAAGAGCAGCGAGGGCATCGGCGGCTTTGCGGGTGTCGCCCTGCGCGAGATAGGCGTCAGCTAATCCGATATCGACGTTGCGTGGGTTGGCGCCGGCGAGGCGCGCTTTATCGAAATAAGTTTCAGCAAGATCGAAGTCGTGCATGGCGAGGAAGAGCGAACCGGCTTCCTGAATGTCGTCGCCGGTGAGCTCGGAAGAATCTAAGCGAGCTTCGGCGAAGCCCAGCGCAATTTGGCGGCGAGCCTCGTCGTAGTGGCCCTGGCGGAGAAAAACCTGGGCGATGGCGAGGCGGACGCCGAGACGGTCTCCGTTGGGAATGTCGAGGGCGCGCTCGAATCGCTGCATCGCCCCGGCGCGATCGTTGAGCATAAGCAGCGCCTCGCCGGCGGACATCAGAATATCGATCTGCCCCTTGACTCTTTCGTAGCTGTCGAGGTCGGCCTCGATGGTCGAAGTCTTGGGAACGTTGTTGATGTAACGCTCGGCGAGTTCGACATCCTGCATGGCGGAGTCGCGCAGATTTTCCTTTGCGTGGACCTGAGCGCGCAGCGCGTAGACTTGCGGATCTGTGGGTCCCAGCTTTTGCGCGATCGCGATGGTGGCGAGGGAGTCTTTGTATCGGCGCATGTGGTAGAGCGTATCGGCCAGCTCCAGTTGCGTACCGAGATCGTTGGGATCTTCCTTCAAAGCAATGCGGTATTCCGGCTCGGCGCGGGAGTAGGCCTGCTCTTGCCGATAAGCTTCAGCGCGGGCGAGATGGATGGGGCGGGATTTGCCCACAATTTTCCCGACAGCGGCCAGTTGCGTGAGAGCGAGCCTGGGGCGATGCATCTGCAAGTCCGCATAAGCCAGGCCAAGATGGGCTTCGCCGTAGTTGGGATCTAACTTGAGCGCGGTTTGGAAATCTTTGACCGCCTTGAAGGGTTGGCGGAGATCGTTTTCAACGAAGCCGCGGTCGGCATAGCCGAGGGCCATGTTGGGGTCACGTTCGAGGGCGCGGTCGAAATCTTTCAACGCTTCCCGGCGCTGGCCGTCGTGCACATGGACGTTCCCCTCAATCAGCGGGAGATCTTTATCGGTGGACAGGATGGAGTCGTATTTCTGGGCGAGCCCCAGGGCTTCGGGCAAACGGCCGAGATAGTAGAGATCGTACGCCAGATAGTCGACGCCTTCACGGTCGTGGGGAAGTTTTTCGAGAACTTTGAAGCCCAGCGGCGCGGCATTGGCGTAATCGCCCTTCAATGTCAGGTAGCGTTCACGTTCGCGCTCGACCTGAGGATTGTCGTTCATCTTTCCTTTGGCGCGATCGAACCAGCGAGCGGCGAGTTCGTTATTATGTGATTCGATGGCGATATTGGCTCCTCCAGCGACGATCAGAGGGTTGGTCGGCATGCGCTGGTAGGCGAGTTGGTAGTTCGTCTCGGCCTCTTTAAATTTTCGTTCCGCGCCGTAGAGGTCGCCGAGAGCGAGGTAAGATTCGTAGTCCCGGGGGTGGGCTTTTACGGAGCGATTGAAATATTCCTCCGCTTTCTTCTGATCGCCCTGGTCGCGGTACATATACCCGAGCGAGGAAAGTGCGCTGAGGCTGTTGGGATCGCGCTGCAAGACCCTGAGATAAGTTGCTTCAGCCGCGTCTTTCTGGCCCATCTTCCATTGCAGGCTGGCGAAGTTTAATAGCGCGTTGACGTTATTAGGCTCCAGTGCCAGGGCGGCATGAATGTCTTTGTTGGCGGCGTCGGTGTCGCCCAATCCTGCCTCAATCGCCGCGCGCAGGCGCAACATTTCCGGCCTGGAAGAATCGGGAACGCTAATCTTGTTGATCAGATCCATCGCGGTAGTGAGCTGTTGCTTGGCGCCGGCC
>JASIKQ010000013.1 GCA_030049565.1 Candidatus Sulfotelmatobacter sp. | reverse complement strand
GTCCGGGATCGGGTCAAAGCCACGAACCGCGTGCATAAGCTGCTGGAGACGGCCAACATCAAGCTGGCGAACGTAGTCTCTGATGTGCTGGGCGTCTCGGGCCGCGCCATGTTGGACGCGCTGGCCGCTGGAGAAACCGATCCGGAACATCTGGCCAAGCTGGCGCGGTGCAGCCTCATCCCGAAAGTGAAGCCCCTGGCAGAGGCGTTGTGCGGCCGTTTTACCTCCCACCATGCCTTCCTGCTGGGACAGATGCTCACGCAACTCGACCAACTGGCGGCGTTGATTGCGCGATGCGATGTCCGCATCGTCGAGGTCGCGAAGCCATTCGAACCAGAGATCCAGCGTCTGCAGACGATCGTAGGCGTGGGACGGCGCTCGGCGGAGGTGCTGGTGTCGGAGATCGGTGTGGACATGACGCAGTTCTCGACCGCTGGTCATCTGGCTTCGTGGGCTCGCATTTGTCCGGGCAACGACGAAAGCGCCGGCAAGCGCCGGAACGCCAGCACGGGCACGGGAAACAACTGGCTGCGGACCGTGCTTCTGGAGTGCGCCTGGGCAGCCGCCCATTCCCGCCAGAGTTACCTGGGTGCGCAATTCCGACGCATCAGCAAGCGCCGTGGACCGAAACGAGCTGGCATCGCTGTAGCCCACAGCATCCTCGTCATCGCTTACCACATGCTGCGTCACAGCGTGGACTTTCACGATCTCGGAGCTGATTACTTTGACCGGATGAACACCGCCAAGCTGAAGCGCTACCACCTGCGCCGTCTCGCCGAACTTGGTTGCGATGTCAGCGCACTCGCTGCTTCCGCATAGTGTCAGGGCGACCAAACTTTCTAGGTAAACCTCTTTCCCCTAGCAACTCAAAAAGGACTCGGGACATCCCCTTGGCCAGAGGTTGCGCAATGGCTATCGAGCTCTTACCTGACGGCTTGTGGAATCTGGTGGAACCGTTTATCCCTGTGCATATGGCGAACCCAAAGGGCGGAAGGCCGCGTTTGGCAGACAGGGCGTGTCTCGCGGGCATTGTGTTCGTCCTGCGCGGTGGAATTCCTTGGCAGATCCTACCGCAAGAGATGGGCTGTGGTTCCGGCATGAGTTGCTGGCGCCGATTGCGCGACTGGCAAGAGGCGGGTATCTGGCAACTGATTCATGTCGTCCTGCTGGACTGGCTGGCGCGCAACAGGCAGGGTTGATTGGTCACTTGCGGTCGTCGACGGCAGCTCGATAAGAGCCGTTTTTGGGGGCAACAAACTGGTCCGAATCCTACCGATCGGGCCAAACTGGGTAGCAAGCGCCATCTGATTTGCGACGGCAGTGGTATTCCGCTCGCGATTCAACTCACTGGGGCGAACCGTAACGACTCGACGCAAGCGCTGTCCCTCGTTGACGCCATCCCTCTGTTACAGGGAGTGCGCGGACGCCCACGTCACCGTCCGAATTGTGTCATGGGTGACCGTGGGTATGATGCTGAAGCAATTCGGCGAGGTCTACGTATCCGAGGCATCATCCCTTTTCTGGCAAAGCGCAATACCGAACACGCCAGCGGACTGGGCCGGTGGAGGTGGGTGGTGGAGCGGACTTTTGCATGGTTGAATCAGTTTCGACGACTGCGAGTGCGTTATGAGAAACGAGCCAATATTCACGAGGCGTTCCTAGCTCTGGGTTGCGTTGATCTGCTGGCGGTTTCTGGACAGACAAGAGCCCAGTAACTAGAAAAGTAGCTAACGAGCATTCTCGATTAGCGTCCTAGGAGAACGCTCCAGAAGTGTGCCATTCGAAATGTGCTTGCTAATCCCCAGGGTTTCGAAACCCTTTCCGCGAGCCGTCACGCTGCGGTTGGAGGACTGTTCAAGAGGCCCTAAACAACCGGATGGTGAGCTCAGGTTCTTGATGTGCGCTGATTGAAAAAAGTGGCGCACCGGAGAGTGCGCCACTAAGCTGAACACAAATTAGTAAGTCTGAGTCTCGGCTACTGCTGGGCGAAGAATCCGAGGCTTAACTGGTTCGTGTCGGTTTCGATCGCGATGTTGTCTCCTGCTGTGTCGATCAGGTAGTAGTTGAATACGTCGTGGGTGCAGCCAGCGCCGGATGGGTTGAATACTTTGCAGTTCGTGACATCCACGCCGGTGACAGTGCCGGTGAAGATGCCGTCGGAATCGCTGACAAAGGTGCCGGACACAGGCGCATCCGCCACTTCTTCCGGCGTTGCCGTAAGCCAGTTGAGGTCGATGAAACCGGAGATGGCTCCGACTCCGTCAGCCACCACCGGACCGACAGCGTCGAGCTCGTACTCTTTAGTGACATCCGCGCCGGTGACATTCACGCTGTAGACGCCGCTAAAAGAGTCAGCGGTGAATGACCCAGCTCCGCTTTGCTGAGAGCCACCGCCGGCGAGAACATCTGTATAGTCCATCGTAATCGCCAGCGCATGGCCGTTTCCATCCAAATATAGTTGCAGGTTAAAGTCGGCAACGTTGGACGTGTCGGCCAGGCCGGTTATCGTCACTCGTCCGGTGGGGTCCACTGTGTAAGCCGGGGCCGTAACCGGGTCCGGGCTCGCAGGCTCTGCCGTGGAGAGATCGTTAAAGTCGACGAAACCAGTCACCGTAGTGGCACCGAAAGTGATCAGGCCGGCAGCTTGAAACACTCCATTCCCATCGTAGCCGTTCAAGGCAACCACGTAGTTGTTCCCAGAAACGGAAGCAGAACTGAAGTGTGTGGTATTCGCTCCCTGGCTGAAGGCGGTACCCCCGAGAGTACCCTCATAATTATCGAAGGTTTCCACCAGGCGTATGCGGTTGGCGTCGACAATGTAGCCCGCCAGACCAATCTCGGGAAAGTCGAAGTTGTCGGTAGGATTGAGTGTGAACAGGACCCTGCCGAAGTTACCAGGCCCAGAAACTTGACTGAGGGCGAAAGTCTCTTTCCGGTACGTGATGCCAGACTCGTCATCGTTCGCGTCGAAAATGCTGCCCGTTCCGGAGATATCCCCGGAGCTGGGGATATTGTCGACGTCGATGATGCCGCCGATAGATATTGGATAGGCATTGGAGTCCAGGCCGTTAAGGCCGAAGGCGTATCCAAGTGAGGGAAGCACAGTGGCGGCAGTGCTGTCTTGCAGATCTAACTCTCCGCTCGATGTAGCCCAACCGTCGAACTCAGTGATGAATGTTCTGCCGTTCGTGCTAAGCGGCAGCACCGAGCCATCGAGAACTTCGATGCCGTCGCCGTTTACCCCTATGTTGCTGTCTGTGCCATTGCAGGCGTTTGCTCCAGTCCCGTTGCACGTTACCAGAGTGATCTGCAGGTTGCCATCGGCGGTTGGTGAAATGCTGCTGCCGGTGGGGTTGATAAGATCGTTCAGGTTGCTGAAATAGTAGACGAAGTCCTGCTCGCCGCCGGTAATCACCCCGCCAGCGACAGTGAAGGCTCCGGCAAGACGGTAAGGAATGAAACTGTCACTGGTTGTTCCAGAAAGCGAGAACACATAGGTTCCCGCGGTTAAGGGCCTTGCGATGGTGACGTCGGCACTGGCGCTCTGCGCGTCATCGCTGATCGAAGTTGCAGTGATGACGACATGCTCCGCGGTGGATCCGGCAGTGTAAACCGTGGTGGCGGCGCTAGCTGTGCTGGTTGGATTAAACGAGCCGCAAGTGCTCGCCGGGGTGCAACTCCAATTCGCGCCCAGGCCCGCCGGATCGCCGTTGACCGTGGCGGCGATGGTTGCGCTCGAGCCCTCAAACAGCGACGACGGCGGAGGCGTGGTCAGAGTAACCGAGATTACGGTGGCATTGATTGCGATGGAAGTGCTGCTGGCGCTTACCGCGGTGTTGTCCAGCGAAGTTGCAGTGAGGGTAACCGCATTCGCGGGAGTGGCGGGTGCCGTGTAAGTCACGGCGCTGCCGCTGGCGACTGCACTCGCACC
>JASIKQ010000115.1 GCA_030049565.1 Candidatus Sulfotelmatobacter sp. | reverse complement strand
AGCTCCATGGCGTCGAACATGTTTTGCGAGTAGTAGCCCTCGTGGCCCGAGGTGTAGAACAATTGCCGGCGCGCCACATGGGGCGTGTAGACCATGGAATAGCCGCGTTTAATGTACTGCTCGCGCATCCAGTCTTCCATTTCTTTGCGGATGATGCCGCCCTTGGGGTGCCAGAAAATCAGCCCCGGCCCTGCCAATTCCTGAATCGAGAACAGATCAAGCTGCTGCCCCAGCGCGCGATGGTCCCGCTTCTTCGCCTCTTCGAGCTGGTGCAGATAGGCGTCGAGATCTTTCTTCGAGAAAAACGAAGTCCCATATATCCGCTGCAATTGCGGATTCTTCTCATCCCCAAGCCAGTATGCGCCTGCGATGTTGAACAGCTTGAACGCCTTAATTTTCCCGGTCGAAGGGATGTGCGGCCCGCGGCAGAAATCGGTGAACTTGCCGGTGCGGTAGATCGAGATTTTTTCATCGGGCCTTGTGAATTGCTCGATGAAATGGCATTTCATGAAGTCGCCTTCTTTTTTGAATTCTGCCAGGCCCTGCTCGCGCGGCAAAAACTCGCGCGCGTAGGGAATGTTCTGCTGTACCAGTTCCTGCATCTTCTTCTCGATTTTTTCCAGATCTTCCGGGGTAAACGGCGTCGGCCGGTAAAAATCGTAGAAGAATCCGCTTTCAGTTGCCGGCCCGTGCCCCAGCTTGGTTTCGGGAAACAGTTCCAGCACCGCCGCCGCCAAAAGGTGCGCCGACGAATGCCGATAAACCTCCAGCGCCTCCGGGTCTTTTTCCGTGAGCAGCCGCAAATCCGTATCTTTTTCCAGCGGCTTGGCCAGATCAGTCAGGTCGCCGTTAGTCTTCGCGACCAGCGCCGCATCCGCCAGTCGCGGACTTATCGCCTTCGCAACTTCCAGGGACGTCGTGCCCTTAGGAACGTCCTTTACGCTCCCGTCAGGAAGCTTCACATGAATACTGTCGCCCATATGGATGAGCCCTACAGGGAGGACTTGAGCTTTCAGTTTATTGGAGGGCTTCGGGAAGGGTCAAACGCCTAACCCGGGGATGATTGTAAAATTGCACCGAATCCTCCATGCTTTTGGGGAAAAAACGTGGCCTCCACACTCGGCAAAGTCCACATCGGCACCTCGGGATGGCATTACGCCCACTGGCGCGGCCCCTTCTACCCCGCCGACCTCCAGCCTGCGAAGATGCTCCGCTGGTACACCGAGCGCTTCGATACGGTCGAGATCAACAACTCCTTCTACCGTCTGCCCACCGACGACGCCATCAAAGGATGGTGCCGAGAGACTCCCCTAAGTTTTTGTTTCGCCGTCAAGGCCAGCCGATACATCACGCATAATCGAAAATTGATCGATCCTAAAGAAGGTCCCAAGAAATTCTTAGGACAAATGCGCAAGCTCGGCAATCGGCTCGGACCAATTCTTTTCCAGCTTCCACCCGCCTGGAAGCTCAATCTCGAACGTCTGCAAGATTTCCTGCGCGCATTGCCGCGCAGTCGCCGCTATGTCTTCGAATTCCGCAATCCTACCTGGAACGTTCCGCAAGCCTTCGACGCGCTTCGCCGCTACCACGCAGCCTATTGCATCTTCGAACTGGCGGGATTCCAATCGCCGCTCGAAGTCACCGCCGATTTTGCCTACGTAAGGCTTCACGGCCCGGGCAACAAATATCAGGGAAGCTACGACGAAGAGCGACTTCGTGCCTGGGCAGAGCAGGTCGAGCTTTGGCGGAAGCAGCTCAAGCACATCTTCATCTATTTCGACAACGATCAGGCGGGCTTCGCCGCGCAGAACGCGCTCCAATTAAAGCAGATGCTCTTAGGAAATCAGAGCGCAGAAGCCGCTTAAGCGGCCTTGCGTTTGCTCTTGGCCGCTTTCGCGGCCTGCTTGCCCAAATCCGTCCTGATTGACTTGGGAAGGTGCGAGATTGTCTTCTTCCGTTTGGCAGCTGCCGCTGCTTTCTTGATGTTCTTGCGCGCCGCGTTGCGCTGTCTCGAGCTCGCCATGGTCGCCTCCAATTCAACAGAAATTATTTCTGCTGTATAGATGCGACATTCAAGATCACAGTTGGTATTCGCGAGCGTAGGAGTTCGCTGCTCGTTGAACCGAGAAACACAAAGAAAAACCGGAAGCAGAACCTACTTCCCCCCCAGCGTAATATCCCCCACGGAAACATGCGCCCGCAATTCGTATTTCCCCTCGCCAGAATATTTGAGCGTCTTGCCCAGCCAGCCGCTGACTTCGGCGTTCTGGTCGTGACCCACATCTGCATTCACGTCGCCAATGCCCGTGCTGGCGCGCACAAAGCGATACGTGGAGCTGTCATGCGCGATTCGAATGTCCCCCACTCCGAGTTCGAAGTCTTTATCGCCCTCGACGCCTTCCACCGTCAGATCGCCGACTTTCGCATGTACATCCAGATTCGTATTCTGCGGCACTTCCAGTTCCACATCGATGGATGTGTTGTTTCCGCGCGCGTGGAAGTCGAGGTTGGCGTTATTTCCCCGGACTTCGAAGTCCAAACGGGCATCTTTGACGTAGCTCTCGTGCCCCGACTTGACGGTGTAGTGCACGCGGACCTGGTTATTGCTGCTGCGCCGGATTTGCACGTCTCCCACGCTCAGCCGCACATGAACCATCCCTCCAGCGACGAAGTCGCGAACCTCGCTATGACTTTCTTCGTAGTCCGAATCTATCCAGTGATCCGATGCGGTACAGAATGGCACCAGGATCGCACCGACCAGCATAGCGTTGAGAAAAACCGCCAATAATCTCGCGGGCATAGTACGCCTCCGTGCGTATCTGAATTGTGATACGGGCAGGAGGACGCTTCGGTTCCAGGAAAGCTCAATGCCGATCAGCGGCCGAGGGCATTCTCGAGCGGTCCGCGATCACAACATCCGATATCAGCTAGCGATCGAGGTTCGCAGCGCCATCCCCCACCAGTTGGACGGCGATGGCGAGAATCAGGTAGCCGAAGGTCTTATTGATGGCTCCGACCGCATCTGACCTGCGCACTAGGGGTCCTCCCATCGGCCTTAGTCCCGGTAGTCCTTTTCTGCGCTCGGAGTGTAAAATCTCTTAGCAACCACGGCCCTTTCTTACACGGAAGAAAAGCGTCTGAATCCGCACGTCCGCTCCTGACATCAGTAAAATAAAACTCTGGAGGAAAAAATCATGGCTCATGAATTACCCCCTCTGCCGTATGATTACGCGGCTCTCGAACCCACCATCGACAAGCAGACGATGACTCTGCATCACGACATGCACCACGGCGCCTACGTGAAGAACCTTAACGGCGCCCTTGAAAAACATCCCGAGCTATTCAAGAAAACGCCGGAAGAATTGCTCCGCGATCTCAACTCGATCCCCGAAGACATTCGCACCACCGTGCGCAACAACGGCGGCGGCCACGTCAACCACTCCATGTACTGGAAGATCATGAAGCCCAAAGGCGGAGGCGATCCCACCGGTCCCATCGCCCAGGTTATCAATAAGACCTTCGGCAATTTCAATGATTTTCAAGCCAAGTTCAACGACGCCGGCGCGAAACAATTCGGCTCAGGCTGGGTCTGGCTGGCCGGCAAGCCGGGCGGGGACGTGCAGGTCATCTCGACCCCGAATCAGGATAGCCCGCTATCGCAGGGGCTTTTCCCCATTTTCGGCAATGACGTTTGGGAGCACGCCTATTATTTGAAGTACAACAATCGCCGCCCAGAGTATCTCGCCGCCTGGTGGAACGTCGTGAACTGGGAGGAAATCAACTCCCGCTACGAAGCCTTCAAGTCAGGCAAGGCGGTGCAGGAACCCGCGATGGCGCGATGACGTGCCGGCCAGACCTGGCCGCTCTGCAATCGTGATTTCCGGAAAAAAGCCCCGGTTAGGAACCGGGGCTTTTTCCGATATTTGAAAGCATCTACGCCGCTGCCGTCTCCAGGTACTCGTTGGGGTCCGACTCGAATTCTTTGCGGCACTCATCGGAACAGAAATAATATTTCCGGGTAGTGGGCTGTTTTGACTCTCCTGGCCAGAGCGTAGCAACGATTCTTCCGTTCCCCAATTTTCCAAGTCACTGACACAATGTATCTTCTCCCGACGGGCGGCACGCCCGATTGTTGTCTCCGGAAAATTCTTCCCGCTGCGTGAATCTTATACGCGGTACGCCATTCCAGAGCCTTTGTGTCGCAAGCTTCCGTGATTGACAGCAACGATCGCGAACTGAAAAGTACGCCCTGGGAACTGGAGGCGAATTCTGCTTTTCTGCAATTCCTGTGTACGCTCTGTGAACATCCGAGCGGGCGTTATCTCAGGTTTTTCCCTTCAGGTGTTTCCCGCAGAGAAAGGGAGCACTTCATGCGGATTCGCAAACCAACCACCTTCACGCGCCCGCCGCCAAGATTTCTAAAAATCAATCGCCACCCTTTTCCTCAACTGCACCAAAAATATTGAATTGACCGCGCACGCTCTTCACTCGTACATTCGGTTTCGCCCTGAGGCAAATTGTGTGGCCGGCTTCCCCAGTTTCGCTCAGCCGGATCACCCGTTGGCATCCTAGGCGCTCCAAGCTTCAAGTTATCAACCACAACCTATCAACGGTCAGCAGGTATGAAAATGAATCCGTGGATCACCTATCGCACACGCTTCCTGGTCAAGGCTAAGCAGCTCACCACCAGCCTCGCCTTTACCGACGTTTTCGGCCGTGAACACTCGGGGCGCAAAGGCGATTACCTCGTCGAATGGAGCGACGGCGTTCTGCGCATCTCTCCCCGCAAAATTTTCGAGGACGTTTACGTGCCTCTCTCGGAAGTTCAGCAGCAAGAAGCGCAAGTGAAAATCCATCAGCCAGCTTTGTCTCGACGGGCTTCGTCCCAGTCGTGCGATGATTTTCCCCACAAGCGCAGACAACCAGGAGATCCCTCGCTCTCAATTGCGCCTTTGCTCGTAAAGAAATATCCCCAGTCCTGCCTCGACCGGCGCACTTCCCGGCCAGGCATTTGCTCGCTCTAGTATTGAGTTCGTGTACGAAACTCGGATCCAGCCCGCCGAGTTGGAACCAGAAGAGATCAAATCGCCTTTAGGGGAAGGCGCGAGTTCCATGGCCGCACTCACATTTGTGAATGGATCGTGAATTTATCTTGTGGAAAAAAATTCCACTACCCCGTATCAAGCCCGTCATTGCTGGAGATACAATATATAGTGTTTCCCCCTTGACAGGCACAATATGGGGGTAGTAATTTTGCAGTCCCATAGGCCCTCTGAACCGCAAAATAACCGGTTTAGGGGAAAGATCAACCACTAAACAAAACCAATAACCGAAACCGGAATGGCGCCGGGCAGAGGTGACCCGGTGCCACCGAAAAATGTGACGTTTGGCAAAAGTATGCGGTGACCACCCCCACTCCCCGGGGAGGTGGCCGAAAATGATGGAAGAAGGTTTCTAACGCAGAACCGGCACTCTGGCACTAAGAACTGATTTTGGAGCCCAACCGTGGAAGCTATTGCTCGTCTCGTAGCCGAATCGCTCGCCCGCCAAGGCCTTGATCGACCCATAGACCCGCGCCGCCTGCAATGGTCACGCTGGCTCCGCTGCGACTCACCCCATAGCCTCCTGGTGGTCCCCAGCAAGCCGGGCATCTTCGCCATCGCCGAAGAGATTATGGATCTGGGACAGACTACAGCTACCCATGAAAATGGGTTGATCAATGGGCGAGGGTCAACCTCTAAAGATTCCAGCTTCAGCCGCGGAGCGGCGGCATTCATTAGCCCCGGACGCGAGTCCGGGGTTGACACCGAAGCGGAGTCCCGCAGGGACGGCACCATTTCGGACGCGCCGCAATTCGAGCGCATGCTGGCCGTCCTGCAATTCTCCGAAGACGACGACATGGCCTTCACCCTCGATCGCATGTTCACCCGCGAAAATCCGATGCGCGCCCGCCTGGGTTCTGGCCGCTGCTTCCTGCGCTTCGTCGTCATCCAGGACCAGACCCAGCGCCGCAGCATCTGCAGCGCGCTAAATCAATGGATGGTCTCTTCGGCCGAAAAGGCCTCCGGCCTGCCAGCAGACTCTCTGTCATCGCTGGAGCTGGCCCGTGTGGAGCGGGTACTCATGCCCCCTCCCGCAAAAGTCGAGAAGAGTGAGGCCCAGCCGTCAGCCGTGAATCTCGCAACCGCGCAGTTGGATTCCGGCGCCAACGCGAATCTTCACTGTCCTCACCCACTCCCCTCCGGGTTTTAGGAGGAGGGACGGCAGGCCGCCCGATCAGCCGTGGAAGCGCGGCGCTTCAGCGCCGCGCTGAGCGAGACAGAGGAACCGGGGGCTTTAGCCCAGCCCTTGAAGGGGCACGACTTTAGTCGTGCCGCAAGGAGTCAGACTTGAGGAATTGGGGCTTTAGCCCCGCCGCGAAAGCGGAAGAGCTCTTTTAGAAAAACCAGCTTCACCCGAATCTTTCCCATTCGGGGGCCACAAAATCCGGCACATTTCAGCACCGCCGAATCGGCCCATGTTTATTAGAATCTAATTAACGGAGATCTCAATGCCCGACCTTAAATCCACCATCCAATCCACGGCAAGCCCCGCCGCAGCCCCGGAGAAGGCTACCAAGAAGTCCGGCCTGTCCTTCCGCCGCTTCTTCACCAAACCCGGAGTCTCTCCCTACGATGAGCTCGAATGGGAGCGCCGCACCGCCCAGATCACCGACGC
>JASIKQ010000114.1 GCA_030049565.1 Candidatus Sulfotelmatobacter sp. | reverse complement strand
GACCGCGATTCGTCCGCCGCGTTTTCAGCTATTCGGACTTGCCGCCGGACTTTTCGCCGCCTTCTGGGCGGCATACCAATATCTGCTTATCGTCTATTCGGGAGGAACACCCGGTTTACGCCTGGCGCGGCTCGAGCTCTCCCGGTTTGATTGCAATCCTACGGGCAGAGGGCTGCGCCGCTGGCGCGTTCTCGCTTCATTCCTCTCCGCTGCTTCTCTTGGGATGGGATATGCCTGGCTTTTCCTGGATGAAGATGCTCTCTGCTGGCACGACCGGATCACTCACACGTATCTGGCGCCGAAACAGCACGGCTAAGCCCTTAACAGCGCCTCTAGAGATGCCCGCAGATCCCGATACCGGAACGGATATCCGCTAGCGACCAGCTTGCCCGGTTCCACCTTCTGGCTGCTCAGCAGGAGCTCTTCGCCCATCTCGCCAAAAATAGTCTTTACTGCGAAAGCGGGCATGGGGAAAATTGCGGGCCGCGAGAGCACGCCGGCCAGGGTTTCTGCGAACTCCCGATTTCGCACGGGCGCTGGGGCAACCATGTTCACAGCTCCCTGGATCAAGTCATTCTTCAGAATGTGATGAATCGCGCCAACCATGTCGCGCACATCGATCCAGCTCATCCATTGCCGGCCATCGCCAGTGCGGCCCCCTAGGCCGAGCTTGAATGGCAACAGCATGGCTCCGAGCGCACCTCCCCGGGGGCTGAGCACAATTCCCGTGCGAAGATGCACCGTGCGAATATCCGCCTGTACTGAGGGAGTTGTTGCCTCCTCCCACTGCTGGCAAACGTCGGCGAGAAATCCGGTGCCGGGCGCGCTTTCTTCGGACAAGGCTTCCTGGCCACGATTCCCGTAGTAACCGATCGCCGATCCAGAGATGAAAACTTGCGGTTTCTCCTCCGCTTCTGCCAGAGCTTGAGACAAATGCAGCGTACCGGCCACGCGGCTGTCTCGAATCTTCGCTTTTTTCGATTCTGTCCAGCGGCCAAATATGCTTTCGCCGGCAAGGTGAATGACAGCATCGAAGCCCGACACGGCTTGAGGCGTGATCGGCTGGGCGGGATCCCATGAAATTTGCATATCGTTATCATTCGCCGCCCGCCCTCGCACCAGGCGCTCCACGGAGCATCCGGCGCCCTTGAGGGAGGGCAGAAGCGCCGTGCCGATGGGGCCCGAAACTCCGCTGACCAGGATTCGCATGCTCATGACTTGTCGCTGCGACTGTACCAGTTTGGCGAGCGGAGGAACAAATTTGAGATCGATTTGAAGGCTTTGAAAGGTCCGAGGGGCCGGGTTTGATGTAGAATCATAACGCGCACCCTTCTGGGATTTCGCGAGTTGTTGGCGAAATCTGCGGATTTCTTCCTCGTCGGGACGTGGCTCAGCCTGGTAGAGCACTCGCTTGGGGTGCGAGGGGTCGGCAGTTCAAATCTGCCCGTCCCGACCAAATTCTCCCGAGGTCCTTCGCACACTGCGCTCAGGATTTCGCCTGCGGGCTGCCGCTTCGCTCACGCCCGCAAAACGGCTCAACTTGGGGTGCGAGGGGTCGGCGGTTCCAATCTGCCCGTCCCGACCAAATTCTGCTCTCAGCTTTTCGATCTGCCCCGCCCTCAGATCAAGGTAATCACCCACTGGTGGGGGAAGGTTTATGACTTTCTTCAAGGCTGAACCAAGAGAATCACTTTGACCGAAGCCTTTCTTCCTCCACAATTATGCAAAGTTTGATTGCGCCACGCTCGTCGGCGTGCTCGTCACGATCTTTCCAGGTTGATGGCAGTTGACACTCGGGGGTCATTATGTCCGGGCAAGTAATTTTGTATTTCGACGATCAATCCGACGCGCTGCGCTTCGCTTTGGCGGCGGGATCGGTGATGGCGGGCGATCGCGCCAACGTCTCTGAGAATTTGGTGAAAGAAACCGCTCGCGTCAGCCGCATCCGCCTGGACGCTGCTAATGCTGGAAAGCAAAAGAAGCCGACTCCAGTGGCGTAAGATGGCCTGAGCTGGCAGAAGGCTGATCTCCCACCTAAACTCTACGAATCCCGGGCTTGATCGGCTGCACTTATCAGTGGACCACTGCGCGCTTTGTGGAAACGCCTTTTAGGAGTCGTGGGATGGCACACGCCGGGAAGGGATCCTTCGACTGCGCAAGTGCTTCGCATTCGCGAACCACTGGCCCCGCTCAGGATGACAGATGCAGAGGAACCCTACCCCGTTTTCCGGGTCGAAAGCAAATTCAAAATCTCTCGCAGGCCCTGGCGGATATGCTGGATTTCTGACGCTGACTGCGTGGGGAACGGAATCGCCGTCTGCCCTTTTTCGTTTTTTGCTTCGGACCGCAATTGCTGCCGCGCGCCCGCGATGGTGAATCCCTGCTCGTAGAGGAGTCGCTTAATGTGCAATACGTTCTCCACATCGCGGCGCCGATACATGCGCTGCCCGGTGCTGCTCTTGACGGGTTTGAGTTGGGGAAATTCACTCTCCCAGAAGCGGAGCACGTACGCCGGCAGGCGGCACAACTCGGCCACTTCGCCGATACGAAAATAGAGTTTGTCGGGGATCAGTACTTCATCAGACTTACTCTTGCCTGGGCTCTTTTTCCTGGCAGTCATGTTAGGTGCAAGCTCACTCCGCCTGACAATTGTGACACAGCGGGGGCATTCGAGGAGGAGAATTCCGTAGCAGCCAATATCTTTTCCCGCCCTCGTTTCCGCTTTCCTCCCCCGAAAGGAAGCGCCTCTCAGGAGGTGCTTCTCCTGAGAGGCCGGTTAAGCTCTTGTCAGTTGCGAAGTATCGTTTCGCAGACGGTTAGTGTTTCTTTTTCTTGGCCTTCTTTTTCGTTGCCATGAAGGTTCCTCCGTGAACGATTTTCCCTTCCAAAGGTTTGTGTCCGACGGGCCCGACTGCAAAACGCAACCCAATTCGTAGTACGGGAGGCGTTGTTAACCCAAGATATTGTGGCAGAATGTATGCCGTGTCAACATAATTTTGCAGTAAAGCGAAGAAATCTCAGTGTGGACAGTTTTTAAAATTCGCTCCGTCCCTTAACGATGTGCTGGCGAGGGAGAAGCAGGTTCCCTATCCGCGCTTGGCGCACTCGGCATGACAGCGATATGGAGCGACTTTCCAAAATTGCCATCCCCCGCCGAAATCATGAGCGGGTCTGCTAAACTGCGCCGCATGACGCGCGACGCAATCGAACTCGAAGTTTTCAAAAACTGTTTTCACTCCATCGCTGAAGAGATGGGCGCGGCGCTGAGGCGTACAGCATTTTCACCCAATATCAAAGAGCGCCGCGACTATTCCTGTGCCGTGTTTGATAACGACGGCGAAGTCATCGCCATGGGTGACCACATGCCCGTGCATCTGGGATCGATGCCCAGGTCAGTTCGAGCCGCGATTGCAGACTGCAAAATGGAGCCCGGCGATGTCGTCATGCTCAATGACCCTTTTCGCGGTGGAACTCACCTGCCGGATATCACGCTGGTAGCGCCGGTGCATATGTGGCGCGGCGGGCGCCGGCTGCGAAGTGCCGGCAGAGAGCCCGATTTCTACGTAGCCTCACGCGCCCACCATGCCGACGTCGGCGGCGCCTACGCGGGTTCGATGGGTCCATGCCGAGAGATCTACCAGGAAGGTTTCCGCATTCCGCCGGTCCGGATCATGGGTTCGGGCGTGATGGAACAAGACGTTCTGTCGCTGCTCCTGAACAATGTGCGCACTCCCGAAGAGCGGGAGGGCGATTTGGGTGCGCAGATCGCGGCCTGTCATACAGGGGCCGAACGGCTGAAGGAATTGTGCGCCTGCCACGGAGTCGAGCGAACCAAGAAGGCGGCGCGGGAACTGTTCTCCTACTCCGAGGATCTGATGCGCGCCTTTCTTCTCCGCATTCCACCGGGAACGTACAGCGCAGAGGATTTTCTGGACAACGACGGAGTTACTGACAGGCCAATCAGGATTAAGGTTTCCGTCAAATTTCCGGATGGCAAAGGTTCGCGCCGGTCAGTCACGGTAGATTTCACGGGCAGCGAGCCACAGGTTGCGGGCAGCGTAAATGCTGTCGAAGCCATCACCTACTCTGCCTGTTTCTATGTTTTCCGCTGCCTGCTGTCGGAGGACGTTCCCGCAACCGCGGGGCTGATGCGCCCCATCCGCGTTATTGCTCCTGAGGGAACTATCGTCAATGCCCGCCCGCCTGCAGCCGTTGCCGGAGGTAACGTGGAAACCTCGCAGCGCATCGTCGACGTTCTGCTGCGCGCCCTTGCGCAAGCGATTCCCGATAAAATTCCCGCGGCGGCAGCGGGCACAATGAACAATCTCACCATCGGCGGAATCGATCCCCGGACCAGCCAGCCTTTCGCTTATTACGAAACCATCGCGGGCGGCATGGGCGCGAGGCCGAGCAAAGCCGGTGTTTCCGGCGTCCACACTCACATGACCAACTCGCTCAACACTCCAGCTGAGGCGTTGGAATACGCCTATCCCCTGCGGGTCCGCCGCTATTCGCTTCGCTCGGGCAGCGGCGGTGCGGGCTTGCACCGCGGCGGTGATGGAATTATCCGCGAGATCGAAGTGCTCACCGATTGCGAGGTCGCACTGCTCGCCGACCGGCGTACACACGCGCCCTGGGGGCTGGTGCGCGGAGAGGCTGGAGCCGAGGGCAAGACTTCCATTGTTCGTGGGAACGGCTCCATCGAAGAAATGCCTGGGAAATTCAGCACTCGCCTTC
>JASIKQ010000113.1 GCA_030049565.1 Candidatus Sulfotelmatobacter sp. | reverse complement strand
TCGTTGAGCAGCGCGCAGTGATTCTTAAGCGCGGCAGCGAACCTAGTGTCGATGGCAACCTCGCCCAAAGGCGTCTGCCATTCCCCTTCGCTCATAATCGCTAAAGGCCGCCCCATGCCCGTGTGGTTCGGACACATGACCAGGCAAAGCTCGGGAATTTCCAGGCGTGCAAAAACCGCGCCTGCGACATGGCCGGAATACATATAGCCGGCATGGGGAGCGATACATCCGACGGCACGAATCAGCTGCGGTTGGGGAGTTTGAGAAAGATAACCGCCCACGTCTTCGCGCAGACAACTTGCTTCGCGCGGATAAAAGCGTCCGGCGACCGCCGGGTGGCGAACCAGCGTAGTGGCCATAGGCCCTCCTTTCGGAGATCGTGCTACGAATCGCCGCCGTTACGCAGGGCGCGAAACAATGCGGCGGATTCTTCCAGAGTTAAAGCCTCAGCGCGCGCGGTCGGCTTAACTCGAGCTTCAACCAGCGCTGATTTAAGCAGCGCCTGTGGATAATTCGATTTCAGATTGTTCCAAAGAGTCTTGCGTTTCTGGGCGAAGGAAAACTTAAGAAAATCGATGAAACCTTGTTCGATGCGGGCGTCGCCATCGAGACCCAGTTCCTTCTGCCGCGGAGCGATGGTAAGCCGCAGCACAGTTGAGTAAACTTCTGGCGGCGGTGAAAAAGCGCCCGGAGGAAGAGTAATCAATCTCTCGACTCGCGCATGAAGCTGTGCTGTGGCCGAGAGCAGCCCGTAGTCACGGCCGCCGGGCGCGGCTGCGATGCGGTCCGCAACTTCTTTCTGCACCATGATCACCAGCGTCTCAAAATACTTCGCGTATTCGAAAAGCCGCAGCAGAATATCGGATGTGATGTAGTACGGCAGATTGCCGACAACTTTCGCCGGCTGCGGCTTGAACTCAATTCCCGGACGCCCCAGGCCCGGCTTGGGGCCGAAAAGCGAATCGAAATCGACGGAGAGAATATCCGCTTCAATCACTTCCACATTCGAATACATGCCCAATCGCAGACGAAGCTGCGCCGCCAGCACGCGGTCGAGTTCCACGGCAATCAGCCGCCGTGCTCTCTTGGCCAGCAGGGAAGTGAGCATGCCGCGTCCGGGGCCGATTTCAAGCACGGTATTTTGCGAAACATTGCCAAGCGCATCGACAATCTGCGCCGCGTAGCTGTCGGCGGCAAGAAAATGCTGCCCTAACTTCGGTTTCAGGCGCGGACGCCGGGCGGACACGACCTTCGGCACGTTGACCCTCTTTTCGCCGGGCATTTAGACTCAAATGTTAGCCCGCGGTGTTGGGCGCGGGAGCGGCTCCCGGCAACATATATTCCATCATAAATCTTGCACACGCTGCGAATGAGTTTTTCGGAGGATTCATGCATATCGCTTTGGTGGCATCGGAAGGCGTGCCATTTTCCAAGACCGGCGGCTTGGCCGACGTAGTTGGCGCATTGCCGCGCGCCCTAGCCGCGCTCGGACATCAGGTGAGCGTCTTTCTGCCGCGCTACAAACAGACCAAACTGTCCGATCCCGCGACCGTGGTGCGCAGCATCACCATCCCCTTCGATGACAAGTATCGATTTGCCTCGGTCGTGAGCGGTGGAAGCCAATCGGGAGTGAAGTTTTATTTCGTCGAATATCAACAATTCTTCGACCGCGACGCGCTGTATGGTACTCCGGCTGGTGATTATCCCGACAATGCCGAGCGCTTCGCCTTGTTCTCGCGTGCAGTTCTGGAAGCCACAAAGATTCTGGGTGTGCCGCAGGTTTTTCATTGTCACGACTGGCAGTCAGCGCTGGTGCCCGTGTTGCTGCGCACCGTATACGCGGAGGACCCTGCCTTCCGCGAGGTGGGCACGGTTTTCACCATTCACAACATGGGTTACCAGGGATTGTTCCCGCCCGAAGTTTTGCCGCTGCTCATGCTGCCCTGGGATTTGTTCACCATGTCGAAGATGGAATTCTTTGGCCAGGTGAACTTCCTGAAGGGCGCGATCACTTACTCCGATTACATCACCACGGTCAGCAAGAAATACAGCCAGGAAATTCAAACCGCCGAATACGGCTTCGGGCTCGAAGGCGTGCTGCGCGACCGCGCCGCCACCGTCACCGGCATTCTGAATGGCGTGGATTACGAGGAGTGGAGCCCGCAAACCGATAAGTTCACCGTGGCAAAGTATTCGCCGCAGGACCTTTCAGGAAAAGGTCTGTGCAAAAAAGATCTGCTGGCGGCATTTGGAGTCACCCATGCCGATCCCAAACTGCCGGTGATCGGCATCGTCTCGCGCTTCGCCGCGCAGAAAGGCTTCGATCTGATCTCGCAGATCATGGACCGGCTAGCGCGCGAAGAGATGATCGTGGTCGCCCTCGGCGCCGGCGACAAGCCCTATGAAGAAATGTTCATCCGCCTGAACAAGCAGTTCCCCAACAAGATTGCCGTCAAAGTCGCCTACGATAATGCCATCGCGCACAAAATCGAGGCCGGCTCCGACATGTTCCTAATGCCTTCCAAATATGAGCCTTGCGGACTAAACCAAATCTATAGCTTGAAGTATGGAACAGTGCCGATTGTGCGCGCGACCGGTGGCCTCGATGACACCATCGAGCCCTGGGACGCCCGCACCGGCCGCGGCACCGGCTTTAAATTCACCGAATACAACGGCGAATCCCTACTGCTGACCATCAAGCAGGCGCTGGTCGCCTTCCGCGACCAGACTTCCTGGCAGGTGCTGATGCGCAACGGCATGAGCAAGGACTTTTCGTGGAATGCCTCGGCCAGAGAGTATGGCAAGATCTATGAGCGCGTGAAGCAGGCGCGGGCAGCGGCGCCGGTGATGGAGAAGGTGTTGGTATAGTCCTCGCCAGTTGGGACGACTTCATTTCAGGTTGTCACCGCAAGCGAAGCGAGAAAACTCGATCTTATATGCGCACACTTCCGCGCCGTGGTACCATTCTTGAGCGCACAGGGCGCATCCGGTCCGCGGAAAGGACAGAAGTCCACCTGATCCGACCATACATTTTCGCGAACTAACTTTCTGCCCTTCAACCTGCGGACCTCGGGCATACGAAAGGAAGTTCGTCATGCCAGTACGTCGTCTCCCGTCGAATCCGAGTCTCGCCCATCTCAAGCACCAAGCCAATGACCTGCTCAAAGACCACGCCGCTCGCAGCCGTGAAGCGGCACAAAGAGTCAGAGAATTTCATCCACGATTCGCACGTGCAACTGACGTTGAAATCTTTGCGGCAAGGCTAAAGCTTTCCGATGCCCAACTCACCGTCGCTCGCGAATCAGGATTTCCAAGCTGGCCGCGCCTGAAGCGCCACGTCGAAAAACCTACCGATCTGGATCTGCCTCATCACGAGCGCATTGAAGACCCGATATTCCGCCGCGCCGTCGATCTAATCGATGCCGGAGATGCCGCCGGCCTGCGTGCTTACCTCAAACAGCATCCCAAGCTGACGCGCCAGCACGTCACCTTCGAAGGTTGGAACTATTTTCGCAACCCCGCGCTCCTCGAGTTCATCGCCGAGAATCCGGTGCGCCACGGCAAACTGCCCCGAAACATCGTCGGAATAGCCAAAATCATCATCGACGCGGGAGTAGAAAAGTCAGCCCTGAACGGAACCTTGATGCTGGTCGCCACCGGCCGCGTGCCGCGCGAATGCGGCGTGCAGACTCCCTTGATCGATCTTCTCTGCGACCATGGCGCCGACCCCGACGGCGCCCTCGTTACAACGGCGGTGCTCAATGAAATGGAGGCAGTTCACGCATTGATTGCACGCGGCGCGCGCATCAACCTGGGCGTCTCCGCGGCGCTTGGACGCATAGAAGATTTTCGTCGCCTGCTTCCAAAGGCCGATAGCGCCGACCGTCACGTCGCGCTTGCCCTGGCGGCCCAATTCGGACAGGTCGAAATCCTCCGCATGTTGTTCGATGCCGGCGAAGATCCCAACCGCTACAACCCTCCCGGCGGACATTCGCATTCGACACCGTTGCATCAGGCCGCCGGCAACGGTCATCTCGAAGCGGTCAAGCTCCTCGTCGAACAGGGAGCAAAGCTCGAAACCAAAGACATTCTCTTCCACGGCACACCTGCCGGGTGGGCGCAATATGCTGGCTGGACCGAGATCGAGGCATATTTCCGCAGTCAACAAAAAGAGCCGCAGCAGCCATGAACCAAAACAAAGATCGATGCGGATGTACGGGACGTTACCAGGGTAGTCGCCGATCGCGATATAAAGACGTTGAAGGTGACGCACGCTTCGAATTTGTTCTGGAAGGGGCGCGTACGAGAACCACTGCGTTGAAGTCGTGTGTTTGCAGAACAGCCAAGACAATCTTTTGCGGTTTTTGGGCACTACCAGTAGTTCTAGATGACATCCAGAGGATCGTAACCATGAAGAAAGCTATGGTGTTATTCATCGCCGTCCTGGGCCTTGTTGTTGCTGTGCCGGAGCGCTCCAGATTGCAGGCCGCCGTTGCGCCTCCGCAATTTCAGCAAGCGCCGCAGGAAGGTAAAGGTTGCAGCGTCCCCAAGGCGTGGGGTCCAGTGAAGGGCGTTGGCGACCGATCCATCGCCTTCGAGGATTCTGCGGGAACCATACGAGTGGTCGACATCGGCCCATGCATGAGGGGCCAGACGCAACTGATAGTTGTAATAAGCCGGCCGTGACCGGGTCGCATTTGAGCGACCGCTAGGCAGTTCGAATCCCATGCCTAACGCGTGAGTTCCACCTTGCGCACGTCGGGCCGCGCGGCCAACTCCTGGATTGCCGGCGGCAGATTCGTGTCGTCGCGCCCACCTTTCCATTGCGCCTTCCAGCCAAATACCCGGTTTTCCTCCGGCAATCGCTCATAGCAGAGAAATGGATCGCTAAGCGAAATGCCGGCGCGCACCAGCAGCGAGGCAATTTGTTCCTGGGTCAAACCAGCCGCTGTAACGCTAACTTTCAGTATCGCGCTCCTTTGCATGTGCATTCGACCTTCGAATTTTTTTAGCCCGGTTAAGATCGCCAAGGCCAGGACGAATGCCGCCGCGCCGAGTCCGATCTGTCCCCCTCCGTAGCAAAGCCCCATGACGGTGACGAACCAGATCGTAGCCGCGGTTGTGACTCCAACAGCCAGCTCCCCTCGCTTTAGGATTGCGCCTGCTCCGATGAACCCAATGCCCGAGAGAATGCCAAGCGGGAGCCGCATAATGTCCATGACCGCAAACGAGTCCACCGGCTTTCCATTGGAGTTTATGAGTAAATTCGCCTGGATCATTGCGAGACAAGCGGCCAGGCCCACGAGAAGGTTGGTCCGTAGGCCTGCTGAGTGGCCACGCTCACCCCGATCGAAGCCAATTACTCCCGACGATATAGCCGTGAGTAGCAAACGTATTGCAATAGCGTGCCAACTCAGAATCGTAGGCATAAGCTCGAATCACCCCGGAACTCGCGCAACTGCGATTGCGCTGTCGAAACAACCTTATACACCCGCCATCGTTCGTCACAAAATTGTGCATTGCATTTTGCTGCCTTTGCCAGGAACCAGACCTGTGGCTGCTAAAATTCGTTCAGCATGACCGCGGCTTCTACCAACCCCGCCTTCCCTCGCATCATCTTCCACGTCGATATGGACGCTTTCTTCGTCTCCGTGGAAGAACTCTACGATCCCTCGCTCAAAGGAAAAGCCGTGGTTGTCGGCGGACAGCGCAACGAGCGCGGTGTGGTTTCGGCGGCGTCCTACGAAGCCCGCAAGTTCGGAGT
>JASIKQ010000012.1 GCA_030049565.1 Candidatus Sulfotelmatobacter sp. | reverse complement strand
TGCGCTCGCAGAACGAAGAACACAGCGTCTCGGAATAGGGCCGCGCAACTACTCTGCGCCGTTTCGATCCCGGATGCTGAAGGTCCCCACCACCCCAATGAACTCGCCCGCCGTGTTGCGCATGGGTGTGCCCTGCACTTCAACCCACACGGCAGAGCCATCCGTGCGCCGCAAGCGGAAGTGGAAGTGGCCATTTTCTCCTTGTTTCTTGCCTTCAAATAATCTCTGAGCGGCTGGCTCGTCCTCGGGAAACAAATAAGCAAAGGAGGACTTGCCGGCCATTTCTTCTGTCGTGGTGTGCAGAATTTCTGCCATGGCGCCGTTTGCGTATAGCGTGTTGGCGTCGGCGTCGACGATCCAGATGCCAGCAAGTTGCTCTGCCATGATCTTTGGGAATCAGCGTACCGACGCTGGCGGGTCCGTTAAATCAAGCCGGGGCGGTAATCCGAGCGGGCGCGTACACTAGGGCTTCCTTATGGCAATTGACCGATGGACCTCAGGCGCGTACTACGAACAATGGATGGGCCGCTGGAGCCGGTTGCTGGCTGCGGAATTTCTGAATTGGCTAAAGGTGCCAAGCGGCTTGCAATGGCTTGACGTTTGCTGCGGCAGCGGCATTGTCGGTAACACAATTGCCGAGCGAAACCAGCCGGATAGCGTTGTCGGCGTCGACCTTTCGGTTGCACAGATTGAATTTGCCCGGCAGCATCGCAGCAGAAACAACGTTCACTTTGAAGTCGCCGACGCAATGTCACTGCCGTTTACGGATTCCAGCTTCGACGTGGCGGTGTGCGGATTAGGATTGAACTTCCTTCCCGACCCGGTAGGGGCGCTACGAGAGTTGCGGCGAGTTGTGCGGCCGCGCGCAACCATCGCAGCTTATGTTTGGGACTACGCCGAGGGAGCGAGATTCCTGCGTGAATTTTGGGATGCGGCGATGGCGATCGATCCCGAAGCGGCGGCCCTCGATCAGGCCCGCCGGTTTACTATCTGCACGAAAGATACGCTGCGGCTGCCGTTCGAACGCGCGCAGCTCGGAGACATAACGGTTCATGGGCTCGAAATCGTCACACGGTTTTCGAACTTCGACGATTATTGGTCGCCGCTGTTGACCGGCCAGGGTTCCGCTCCAGCGTATGTGGCGACGCTCGATGAGGCCACGAAAGCCGCGATCCGCGAACGTTTGCGCGCAAAGCTGCCGGTTAACGATATGGGCGCCATCGACCTGCCGGCACGCGCCTGGGCGGTGAGGGCGCGGCGCAAAGAATAAGTGCGAGGGTCAGATACCCAGCATAAGATAACCGCCATGGCGTCGGGTGGCTGCTGAAGTTGCTTTTCTATCCTCTAACGGACACAAGGAGGAGAAAATCCCATCGCCAATCCAAGATGATCCGAGGCTCGCGCCATTGCCCGAGGATGTGCTTGATCAATACCTGGCAATCTTGGCCGTGGAGCGAAGGGAGTGTAGTTTAGCTACCCTCCGGGCCTTAGTGAGCTCCCACGTCACTCGAATTCCCTTCGAAAATATTTCCAAACTCTATTACTACAAGCGCCTGGGCTTGACGGACCTTCCCGGCATTCGGATGTACCTTGAGGGAATCGAATCGAAACATTTTGGTGGGACCTGCTACTCCAACAACTATTACTTTCATCTGCTACTTCGGAGCCTGGGATTCGAAGCGAAGTTGTGCGCCGCAGACATGAGGAACCCGCATGTTCACGCGGTCAACATGATAATGATTGAGGGACGCGAGTACCTGGTAGATACGGGATACGCTGCCCCGCTGCTGGAACCGATTCCTCGCGATCTGAAGACCGACTATGAAATCGCGCTGGGCCGGGATCGCTATGTGCTCGAGCCACAGGATGGCAACGGCTGCTCGCGCTTGCAGCTTTATCGCGACGGGGTTCTGCGCCACGGCTACCTGGCTAAACCCACGCCCAGGAAGATCGAAGATTTTACCAGGGTGATCAGGGAGTCGTTCTCTGGGGATGCAACCTTCCTGAATTCAGTTCTGCTGGCCCGATTCCATCCGCATAGCTCGACAGTCATCCACAATTTCACGCTGATTGAGTCGGAAGGCGACAAATCAACCGTGTATGAGCTGGCAGATCGTGACGAGTTGATCGCGACAGTTGAGAAGCAGTTCGCAATACCCTCAGAGGTTGTCAGCGAGGCCATACGCGGACTCGGCAGCTTGCAGAGTGCCTGGAGTTAGCGAAGAGGTTGCCCGTCGAGCGGACACACACAATCGGAGCTTTCTGTCTGGTGGCGATGGCCGTCAGCATGGCGGTGCAGTTCGGCGTCGTATAATGGGTCGTTCGGCTTGTTAGGAGCAGTGCCCTCATGTCACCCATCACACAGCATCAATTGCAACTCGCCCGGCGCATGTCGCGGCTGGGTACCGAAACCGCCTTTGAAGTTCTTAACAAAGCCCGCGCACTCGAGCGCCAGGGCAAGAGTATTATTCATTTGGAAATCGGAGAGCCGGATTTCGACACGCCCTCAAACGTGGTCGAAGCGGCCGTCGATGCACTGCATAAAGGCTGGACTCACTACGGTCCTTCGGCGGGCCTGCCGGATCTGCGGCAGACGATAGCCGAGTACGTGAGCCGCACCCGCGGGGTAAAAGTTACAGCCGACGAAGTGGTTGTTGTTCCAGGTGGGAAACCAATTATTTTCTATACGATCTTGTCATTGATTGATGAAGGAGATGAGGTTGTTTACCCCAATCCCGGCTTCCCGATTTATGAGTCGATGATTAATTACGTTGGCGGCAGGGCTGTGCCGATCGCCCTGCGTGAAGATCGCGATTTTTCGCTCGATGTATTGGAACTCGAGGCTCTCATCAACAACCGCACCAAGCTGATCATCCTGAATTCACCCCATAATCCGACCGGCGGTGTGATGCCGCGGAGAGACGTCGAGCAGGTCGCCAGGGTGATCGCTGATCGCAACATATTGGTTTTATCCGACGAAATCTACAGCCGTCTGCTCTTCGAAGGCCAGCATTTTTCCATCATGTCGGTGCCGGGGATGCAAGAGCGCACGATTCTGCTCGATGGTTTCTCGAAGACCTACGCCATGACCGGCTGGCGGATGGGTTACGGCGTGATGCGGCCAGATCTGGCCTCGCAGATGACGCGCCTGATGACGAATTCCAATTCATGCACCGCCAGCTTTACGCAGATGGCGGGCATTGAGGCGCTGCGCGGCGATCAGAGTTCGGTCGATCGCATGTGCGCCGAGTTCAAACGGCGTCGCGATGTGTTTGTCGCCGGGCTGAACAAGATCAAGGGATTCTCCTGTCGCATGCCGCATGGGGCATTCTATGTTTTTCCCAACATCACAAAAACTGGCTGGAAATCCAAACCTTTAGCTGACGCTTTGCTGGAGCAGGCGGGCGTGGCTGCGCTTTCAGGGACGGCCTTCGGAGATTTTGGCGAAGGATATCTGCGCTTCAGCGTGGCCAATTCACTGGAGAACTTGCAGCAGGCGCTGGAGAGAGTTGAGCAGTGGACGAGAAAGAATCTATAGATTACGTATTGGGCCCAGTCCTGCTGGCTTGAAGAATTCCCGGCACTGATCTAAGCCACGGCACTTGAGTTGGAAGATCTACGTAAAGCTCGCCGCGATCGCGGCGACAACGATACCCAACAACATGCCAGTTCCCCCGCCGATGAAATCTCGGCCGATTAGGCGCACGGCTCCCCCTTTTGCGAAATCGCGTATTCCAAAGAACAGGAGTACTAGGGCGATACAGGCCCAAACGACCGAGAGAAACCAGCGTGGATCAAACGGCAACTGGTAAAGGGTAAAAAGTCGAATGCCGTTTAATAGAAAGGGGGTCATGACAAACAGTAAGATACCCAATGCCCATGGAGAAGAAGTGCTTCTCAGTCTGTGCCCTTGCTCACATTTTATAGGCCGAGTTCCTTTTGGTGCATCAACCGTGATATTGCAGTGCCTACACACGTACATGACTGCTCGCCCCTCAGAATCTACCATTCGCGCCGAATGCCCGTCCTCTATGGGATATTCGCGCCGCCGACTGATCACTGCAACGCATACGGATATCTCAACTGGCGCTCACCGAATCCTTTCACCAGCAGCGCGCCTGAGATGAACCCGCCGACGTGGGCCCAGAAGGCTACTCCTCCCATATCCTGGCCCGGCATAGCAAGGATGGATGCCGTGCCGCTCAGGAATTGCAACGCGAACCAGTAGCCCAGGATGATCCACGCCGGAACCCAGAGCACGAAGATAAAGAACCAGGTCAGCACGCGGGCTCGCGGGTAAAGCACGAAGTAAGCTCCCAGCACGCCGGCGATGGCTCCGCTAGCGCCTACCGTGGGCAAAGTCGAATGCAAGTTAATGATCACTTGCGCCGTCATGGCGATCAGGCCGGTGAGAATGTAGAAGACCAGATACTTGAAGTGGCCGAGATAATCTTCAACATTGTCGCCAAAAATATATAGGAACCACATGTTGCCGATGACATGCATCCATGAGCCGTGCAGGAACATGGACGTGAAAAAAGGAATCACGACCGCCGGCAAGGCATACTTCGGCGAGCCCGCCAGAAACGCCGCGATATGCGACGGGACCACTCCAAACTGACGAATGAAAAGGTTGAGGCTGCGAGGCGGCAGAGTCCACTCGAAGAAAAAGATCACCAGGTTCAGGACAATCAGAAATCCCGTGACCCAGGGTGTGCTATAGCGGTGCTGGTCGTCCTTAAGGGGAAGCATGGAGGATTTGGTAAGTTAGTGATTGAGTCATTGTGTGATCGGGCGATCTGGCCTTTTAACGTCGGGCAGCCCAGATGATGCGACTTGCAATCACCCAAGCGCACGATTACCCAATCGCTCAATGTACCAAATTCCCTCATGGATGGCGTGATTATCGTCGACAAGCCCGCGGGATGGACCTCGCATGACGTGGTCAACCGCATGCGCCGCATTCTGCAACAACGGTCAGTGGGTCACCTGGGAACGCTGGATCCGATCGCTACCGGCGTGCTACCGCTGGTTACCGGAAATCTTACGCGGCTGGCGCAGTTCTATACGGCTTCAGAAAAGACCTATGAAGGCGTGATCCGCTTCGGCTTTGCGACCGATACCTATGACGCGGACGGTGAGCCCGTGGCTGAAGCTCGGAATATCAACGTGAA
>JASIKQ010000112.1 GCA_030049565.1 Candidatus Sulfotelmatobacter sp. | reverse complement strand
TTCCTCGCCAGACGGCTCGAGGAATTGAAAGAAAGGTAGTTCGGCCGTACCCGGCTCCTGTAATCAAGACCTTCTTCATTATTGCCTCCTCCAGGCTCGGTTGATCGTTGACCCTAACTCGCCGCGACGGTGTCTGTCCTCCCCTCTATCGTTTTGGGATGATCGTCCCTCGATCGAGGCTGCATTGTTTGGGCAGTGGCATCTACGGTCCGTCCGCCGAGCGGCCATACAGAACGGAGTTCGGCTCACAGGCATGCCTGCCTGGCAGTCGAGCATTTCCGATACCGATACCTGGAAGCTCGCACGTTTCATCCACAACCTTCCCCGCCTCGGCGCTGCCTCCGCCGCCACAGCAGTCCCGTCACAGGCACCACCCGTTACTTCCACGCAAGACAAATACGCCCTCAAAATACAGAACGGCCTCGCGTTCTCTGAGTTCCGGGGATACGAAAGCTGGCAGGTGATCTCCATCAGTCATAACGGAGGTGCGCTCGCTGCAATCGTCGGGAATCCTGCGATGATCAACGCCTATAAGGCGGGCACTCCCGGTAACGGCAAGCCCTTCCCCGATGGCGCCAAGATGGCAAAGATCCATTGGAACGCGAAAGTGAATGCCGGTGAACCCGGTGCGCCGACGGTGCCAGGGCCCCAGCATGACGTCGATCTGATGGTGAAAAATAGCAAGAGGTTCGCGGACAGCGGCGGATGGGGTTATGGCGTGTTCGAGTATGACGCGGCGTCCGATATGTTCAGGCCCGGCAACTTGAATGACAAGCCGCCGCAGGCGAACGACGCCAAGTGCGGCTTCGCGTGCCACACGGCAGTGAAGACAAAAGATTACGTTTTCACGGATTACGGGCACAGGTGAAGCTGTATGAGGACACTGTTCTTGTGTACCGAGGGCGATCACCGCGGCCCTGCAGAATCAGAAAGACCTTTGGCATAGACGGGGGAAATCTGGGGACGGAAAGTTCTCCCAGCTTTTCGGCGAACGGGAATTGGTGAACGTCCCGTCTGTCCCTACGTTTCCTGTCCCTAACGTTTCCCGCTCGGGACGGCTTCACCAGGTCCCCTCCGCCGTCGCCTTGCGACGTGCAATTTCCGCTTCACTTCTGTCGCCGTCGCTGCTCACCTGCCTTCATTGGTTCGTTCAAGTCCGCCGCCTGGCGCGCTGCGTCCATTCAGCCGCTTGCGTTAGAGAAACGCTCGCACCTCGACCGGTGCCCGACAGGCAACTGCGGCCTTGCGCCCCCAGGCCAGCGCCTCGTCCGGGTTAGCGGCTTCCAGTATCCAAAAACCGCCAATGTGTTCCTTGGTCTCCAGGTACGGACCGTCGGTGATGAGAACCTTGCCATCGGGCCGCGCCCGCAGCGACTTCGCGCTGCTGGCCGGGGAGAGACCGCCAGCGAAAATTCTGGCACCGGCAGCGATCATCTCTTCGTTGAGCACGTCGATATCGCGCTCCATCGCTTCGCCCTCGACAGACGGGTCGTAGTTGTCGTGGTGGTGAATCGCAACCAGATACTGCGCCATGACTCCTCCATGTAACGGTTTTGTGGCGCAAGTAGCCTTGCGCGCTTGCTCGTTCATCTTATCGGGCGTTCATCCTATAGTCGTCGCGCACAGGAAAAATAGACATCCGAGGGGAATTTTTTTCAATTCCCTCGAAAGCCGGGACGGAGATTAGCGAACGTCCCGCCTGTCCCCAAGTTCGTCAACCCTTTTCGTGCAGTCGTTTGTTTTGGCCAGTATCCTGCATGCGCTGCTGCTTATCTCGACAATGTGTTTGCCGAAGCTGCTTCCGAAGCCGGAGGTCGAATCTGCGCCTGTCCGATGAGCCGTACCCACACAAGCCACGCTCAGGGAAGAGCTGAGACGCGGAGAGCCGATTGCCGGGAGGGCTTTTACATGCTCGGTGCCGGCGTTCCATCAGACCATTTGTCCACCCCTACCAAAAACACGCTCATGGCAGGAAAGCTCTTGAGTTGTGGATACGACTCCGCGGACAAGTACCAGTAATTCACCGACAAAACCGGGGAAGGTTGCACACTTGCGCCCCAGGCGGCATCGTCCTTGACCGATTCGAAGAACATCAGGTGGGGCATGTTGTGGCCGCCGCTATCGGTGAGGTAGGACGACTTTGACATCATGTAGGAAACGGCTCCGGGCTCCAGGGCCGGCAATTCTTTCTTGTCGATTGCCGATTTGATTGCGGCGATAACTTCGAGCTTGGAATGGCCGGCTAAAACGAGTTCGGTGCGTTTGTAGGCGTATGGCAGGAGGGAACGGGCGGCTGGCGGGTTCAGGCAATCGGCAGCGCGGACTTTTGGGCTCCAAAATTCGGGGTGGTCGAACATCGCCATCCAGCCGCGCCCGACCCAGCAGACCCAGCCATTCTTGCCTTCGACTGCGGTCTCGTAGCCGTGACGGGTCAGGACGATGACCGAGGCGTCGCGCGAGATGGCTTCGGGAGCGGCGCTGCGAGCCAGGGCGATTTCCTGATTGCGATCCATCAAATACTGTTCTACCGGAGCCATGTTCGGATAAGGGGTCGCGGCATCCTGCGCCATCGCCAAGTATGCTGTGCCGAACACAACCAGCAAAAGCCCCACTTCTCGCGCAAAAGGCGCGCGAGAAATGGGGCACCCTTGCGGTGCGAGGTTTTTGATCATCATCGTCATGAAACGCATTTGAATGCTCCTTATGGCTGGTTCTTCACTATTGGTTCTTCATTATTATTGGTTCTTCAGGGGTCCAGCGGGCTTGTAGGAATTGACAACGATGCCTGTGGGCGTAGTCGTTGTGCTGGCGAGTTCGAATGCGCGTGCCGGAGTCCCGTCGGCGAAAATGCGCTTCCCCGTGCCCAGCAGGACCGGATCGACGAGCAGCACGACCTCATCCGCAAGGCCGTGTTCGAGCACCGTCGATGTCAGGGTCGAACTGCCAAATAGGAGCAGGTCAGTACCGTCCTGCGACTTGATGCGGCGAATGCACTCGATGATGTCCGATCCGCCCGGCACAACCGCCTCGAACGGGCCCCATTCCAGACTTTCCGGCCGGTGGGTCACGACATATTTCTTCGCGGCGTTGAGACGGTCAGCCATCGGACTGCTCGGCGCCTTCGGCCAAAAGGTCGAGAAGCCATCGTAGGTGCGCCGGCCAAGCAGCAGATCGAACTTCTCGCCATACCTCGCGAGAAGCATGGGTTACGCCCAGCAACTCTCCGGCTACGGGCAGAACATAATCACTCAAACCAAGGATGGGACTACAGTTACGGACACGATTTTCTACACGAACTGGTCACTGCAATTCGCAGACGGCAGCAAGCACGCCCTAGCCAACCTAGGCGCATTTACATGGTATACCAATGTTTCATGGTGTGCAGAGAGTGGTTCGCAA
>JASIKQ010000111.1 GCA_030049565.1 Candidatus Sulfotelmatobacter sp. | reverse complement strand
CAGCCATCCTAATCAGACCGAGAGCGCCTCCTGCTCGATCTGCGCAGTCGCGCACAGTACCACGCCCGCGCCCAGTCTGAATCATGCCAAACCACTGTTCGTCACAGTCGATTTGCTGCACGAGCCGGAACTGGTTGCGCAATCCCATCTCACCGTTATTGACTTGGGCATTCGCGGTCCTCCTCTTGTCTAGGGACTTTCTCAACTGCAACTGAAAAGCGTAAAGCGCCGGCATCCATGCCGGAGAAATCCCTGTTTTCGCCGTCATCCACATAAGGAGGATGTAATGCCAGCTTCGTACCGGTGGCGCATCGTTGCTATTACCATTCTTGGCGTGAGCTTTTTTTCCATCTTCACAGTAGCTCAGTCTGCGAGTAATTCCGGCTCGATCAATGGCATCGTAGTTGATCCTACAGGCGCCGTCGTGGCAGGCGCCAAGGTCGAGATTCATAACCCGGTCAGCCAATACGACAGAACAACGGCCTCAGACAGCAAGGGAAATTTCAGTTTCACAAACGTACCGTTCAATCCTTATCACATGACGGTTGCAGCCGAAGGATTTGCTACGGCTGTACAGGATGTGGACATCCGCTCTATTGTGCCCACTAGTGTCAAGATTGCCCTGCAGGTGACCGGCACCCAGACGACAGTGAATGTTGAGGCTTCTGCTTCTGACTTGCTGGAAAATGATCCCTCGTTTCACACCGACGTCGACCGGAACTTGTACCAGAAGATTCCCTTGGAGAGCACGACATCGGAACTGAGTTCAGAAGTCACACTGGCGACGCCCGGCATTGCCGCCGATTCCAACGGGCTGTTCCACGGACTCGGCGATCATGCGGAGAATTCATTCTCCGTCGACAACCAGCCAATCACCGATCAGCAAAGTAAAGTGTTCTCGAATCAGCTTCCTCTCGATGCTGTGCAGTCGATGGAAGTTATCTCCGGGGCGCCACCAGCGGAATTCGGAGGCAAAACCAGCGTTGTAATCGTGGCTACCACCCGTTCAGGCCAGGGCGTAACCCCACCCCACGGCAGCGTGACTGCCTCGTACGGATCGTTCGGCAGCTCGAACCTCGGCTTCGACGTTGCTTATGGGGGCAAGAACTGGGGAAACTATATCTCCGCCAATGGCATGAATACCGGGCGGTTCCTCGACCCGCCGGAATACACCGTAATACACGATAAAGGGAACGAGGAAAATCTATTCGATCGCGTGGATTATCAGTTCAACGGTAAAGACGCGGTCCATCTGGATTTCCAATACACTCGCTCCTGGTTTCAGACGCCAAATACATTCGACGATCAGAGCGCCGCCCCTTGGAGTGGCCTGTATGGAATACTTCCCTCGGTCGAGAACTACGCGGGCATAGTGCCCATCGGAACTCCCACCGGCTTTATTCCCGGGCCCACGGTCGGCCCTGCGGACCAAAGCTCGAAAATTCAAACTCTTAACATTGCTCCCTCCTGGACGCATGTTTTGAATACCACCGCTGTATCTACCGTGGGGGTATGGGTGCGGCGTGACGGATACACCTATAACCACAGTGGCAATCCTTTTGCCGACCTTGGAGATCCGAGCTTGCAGCGCCAAACCGTCGGCCAAAGCCGCAGCCTGTTAAACGCGGGAATGCGCGCGTCGGTGTCTTATGTGAAAGGGATTAACAACGTGAAAGGCGGAGTTACCTACGAACAAACGTTCTTGAATGAGGACGACACAGTGGGAATTGTTGACCCCGTTTACAACGCACCTTGCATCACGCTTGACACGGTCGCCACCGACCGCGCCTTTGGCACCTATGTTGCCGTCCCCGGTTTTACGGACCCTTCGCAATGTGTCGGGCCCAACCAGCCGAACGTTGCTCTTAATCCCAGCACTGGGCTCAGTACGGACGCGGGATTTCCGGTCAATCCGAATGCTCCGAACTCGACCCTCTATCCCGCATTCAATCCCGTCCTGCGGCCGTATGACTTAACCCGCGGCGGCGTTCTCTACAACGTGCAGGCGCAAGATCCTCTTCTTACTCACACTGATATCAAGGAACTTGCGCTTTACGTCGAGGATACGATCAACTGGAGAAATTGGAACCTGAACCTGGGCATGCGCGGCGATGTCTACAACGGACTCGCCGATCATAGTCAAGCGGAGCCTCGGTTGGGGGTGGCTTACAACATTAAACAGACGAACACGGTGCTGCGTGCTTCTTATGCGCACACCTTGGAATCTCCATTCAACGAGAATCTGATACTTTCCAGCCTGGGTTGCGCCAACCCGGTTCTCTCTCCGCTGCTTCTCTGTAGCGCTGCGCTCGCCGGAAAGGCCAATCCCTTGAGCCCAGGCTTACGCAATGAGTACCATGTCGGAATCGAGCAGGCTTTTGGAAAATACCTGGTTTTCTCAGGCGAGTACATCTGGAAGTACACTCACCTGGGGTACGATTTCAGCGTACTGGGCGATACCCCGATCACGTTCCCCATTGAGTGGACGAAATCCAAGATTCCGGGCTACGCGGGCCGCATTAGCGTTCCCAACTACCGA
>JASIKQ010000110.1 GCA_030049565.1 Candidatus Sulfotelmatobacter sp. | reverse complement strand
ATATAACCTAGCCCGACTGAGAATATCCGGAATTCTTCAACCCAGGCCCCGCCGCGGAGCTGTGGCGCGGCGACTCATCCAATAGCCGCCGCCTGCGGCAACGATCAGCACAAACGCATTGACCCGCAGAAGGTGTTTGCGAACCGCGGATAGAGTGTCAAGTTCCTGATTCATGGGACGAGCAATGCTGAAGATGTACCCGCGGCCGGCTACTTCAATCTCTTCGCTGGCCATGCGGAAATGATCTGACCCTGACCTGTAGTCTTCGTAAATCGGATGGTCCATCTCGTCCGGAGTAATCGACGGCAAGCTCTGCTGCGGGTAAAGCTGCGAACGGTAGATTAAGTCGCCATGCAGATCATTGATCTGCATGTAGTCCCGCGCGTGCTCGACTTCGTAATTCTCTTTGAGCTGCGCCTGCAACTCGGCGGTAGGCAAGTCCTTGCGAGAATCGAGCCAGAGCTCAAGGCTGATTGTCTGCCCGTGCAAATCGGTGTCGGCGATGTCGAGCAGATGGGTTCGCAACATGTCGAACGCGCCCGCTATCAGAGCGAGCGCGCCGAGCAGAAAGATTGTCAGATACCAGAAGGACAACCGCAGAGCAATAGAAGGTTTGTTCACGCGCGGCTTTGCCCGCAGGAAAATGCACGTTTCTGCTGCAAAATTCGGAGTGATCGGGACTTGGGACGCAAGCGTCGTGTCCTCATCCGGAGTCGAACCCTCAGCGTGCCGGGGGCAGGTTGCTGCTCCAGCAGTCGGCCACGATCAGCCAGACTCCGAGCCGCCGCCACACCTTTAGATATTTTCCGCGCTCTGCGCGGACCGTGCCATCCGGCTGATGGATGCCAACCGTGTAGCCGCCGACTTCCATGGCTAGATCGCCCGAGCACTCGACGCGAACCGTCTCCAGCCGAAGATCTTCATATCCAGAGTCGCCCACTTGGCGCAGCAAGCGCTCCACGTTCTTCGGCCCATAGGCAGGATCATGATGCGGCACCATCAACACCCCATCCTGCGCAAACAACATGGCAACCTGATCGTAGTTGCGGATGTTGAAGTTGGTAACGAAGTCCTGCACAAGATTCTGAATCAGCGACTGAGCGTCCAAGAATGGACGGGAGTCGGCCAGAGAACTCGAATAGGGCCGATACATCTACTACCTCCTGGGGGAAGGCCGAGCCGCATCCACGCCAGCTGGAAGGGGCCCTCGACTGCACCGGCATTCTAGCGCAAAAAGGTCTGTGGATGGGCAAAAAGAATTGTGAATAGCTCAAAAAATTCTAGAGGGCATGGCGAGGAAGGGAATGTAGTTTTTTTACTTGTGCGCAGCCCGCATAAGGTAATATGTTGCCCCCAGCGGAGCCGAAACGGAATGATAGCGAAGCAGAACTCCCGGGCGATTCGCTCAGAATCGCCCAAGCCGGCAGCCGAGGCCGCCCGGGACGCACGCCCAGAGCGTTTCTGTCCAAACTGTTCCACGCAACTGAAAGAGAGCCGCTGCAAACTCACTTGTCCCCTATGCGGCTTTTATTTAAGCTGCTCGGATTTTTATTGAGATCGACTCTCCCATTGCCGGTGTCGGGAAACGCGCCGCATCCCTAATCGTCTGTGAACGCTGGTACGATGAGAAACGTGGGGCCGCTGCTGGAAATTCGCAATTTGAATATTGAATTTCCGGCATTTGCTCTGCGAGGCCAATCTCCGGATCAGCCTGCGCCTGCACAGAGCAATTATTTCCCTGCGGTTAGGGACGTCAGCTTCTCCATCGGTTCGGGAGAAGTCCTCGGGTTGGTCGGCGAATCCGGCTCGGGCAAGTCGATCACTTCTCTCGGGATCATGCGCCTTCTGCCGCCACAGACGCGGGTGACCGGGGATTTGTTGTACTCAGAAAATGGAAACACGCGGAATTTACTCACGCTGCCCGAGGATTCCATACGCCAACTTCGCGGCTCCCGCATAGCAATGATTTTTCAGGAGCCGATGACCGCGCTCAATCCGGTGATGCGGGTGGGCGACCAGATTAGCGAGGCGGTTCTGGCTCACCGCAGCTTATCGAAGCGCGAAGCGGCGCAATTGGCTGTGCAGGCGATGGCGGAAGTGGCCATTCCCGAACCAGAACGCCGTGCGCGGGACTATCCTCATCAGCTTTCGGGCGGCATGCGGCAGCGAGTGATGATCGCCATGGCCATCGCCAACCGTCCGCAATTATTGATCGCCGACGAACCCACCACGGCTCTGGATGTGACCATTCAGGCGCAAATCCTGGAGCTGCTCGGTGAATTGCGAGTCAAATTTGGTCTGACGATGCTTTTCGTCTCGCACGATCTGGCGGTAGTTTCCGAGATTGCCGATCATGTCGCCGTAATGTACGCCGGCAGCCTGATTGAGCTGGGCAGCAAAGAGCAAATTTTTCGCACGCCGGCGCATCCTTATACACAAGGTCTGTTACAAGCTGCTCCCAGTCTTAAGACGGAGCGTGCACGGCCGCTGGCAAGCATCCCAGGCACGGTACCGCCGCTGCACTCGATGCCACCGGGTTGCGCTTTTGAGCCGCGCTGCGGATTCCGGGTGCCCGAGTGCGCGCGGGCGTTGCCGCCGCTGGTAGAAGTTGGGACGGGACATTGGTCGCGCTGCCCGGTGGTGAATTCGAAATAAGAGTCCCAGCCCCGGAGGCACCCGGCAATCGAGCGTCCCAAAACTGTCGCGGCCGGTTAGTCGGACATGGCGTAAGTTGGCGCTTGGGGAATTATTGGCGGGGTGTAGAGTTTTTATACACCAGCCATGACTGCTACCTCCTGCCCGCCGATTCCAGCCAACGTGCGCTTTCCTGCCTGGCAGGGCGCTTACGAAGCGGCGCTGCGCGAGTCCAATATCCGTCAGCTGTTCAGACTGGTTGAGATCGCAGAAGCCGCGGTCTTGACCCGGCGCGATGCATTGCAACGGGGCTGTGGAAGCCGGGCCGAGCTGCGCGCGATCGACCAGGCATGGCAGGTATTGCTGGTGATCAAGCAGGGGCAGTTGAAGTTTTAGGCTGGCAATGGCAGGCGCGCGATGCGCCCTGTGGGCGGGAGTTCTCCGATGGCATCCCGATGACGGTAGCGAAGAAGAAAGTTTCCGCAATGTGTTGGATTTGCGGCAAGCCCGTTGATCTGGAAGTCTGCGTAACTGACGAGCATGGCTTGGCCGTGCACGAAATCTGCTATACCGCTAAAACGGCTTTAACGGAGAAGACTCGCCCCGGCCAAGTCCGACCTTAGCCGTTTACGCAATCCCGCCCGCTAACAATCCGTTGCGCTCGTTCCTCCCATGCGGGGCCTTCCAATTCGGCGCCTTCCAAATGATCTCGGCTCGTTGACCTCACCAGTACTATCTAACGCCCGATTAGTACTTCTCCGAAGTCCGGCTTGGTACTTTACCCGCGCCTATTCGTCGCGTTCCGCATAGATCGTTTTTGAACCTTGTTCTCGGCATCCGCTCGACCTATGCTCACGGCTGGGATCGCCCTGTGAAACGAGTGCGTGTATTGGTGGCAAATCATCCGCGATTGATGCGCGAGTTGGTGATGGCAACCATCGCCGACCAAGCGGATATTGAGCTGGTGGGCGAAGTGCAGAATGAAGACGAGCTGGTGGATATTGTCGATCAAGTCGAACCGGATGTGTTCATCGTTGCTATCAACAAATATTTCTATACCATCCTGGGCAACCGCACCGACGGCCGGGTGCAGGTCATTTCCTCCGATTTGCGCCTTTTCGGCAACTGGAGTGATCTGACGTCCTTGCCCGCGCATGGCAGCGGCCTGGAGATTCCGCTGGCCGTGCTGAAGGATTTAGGCGCGGATTTTTCTGCCGATCTGTTTCTGGCCTCCGAAATTCCTCCGGGTACGGGCTTAGGCTCTTCCGCCAGCGTCTGCGTAAATCTGCTGAAAGTGCTGACCGCGTATCTGCGCCAGCCGCTGTCGAAGTACGAGTTGGCCGAGCGCGCCTATCGCATCACCCGCTGCGGGCTGGGGCGGCACGTGGGCAAACAGGATGAATACGCCGCTGCTTTTGGCGGCCTCAACTACATCACCTTTCACCCCGATGGGACCACACGGGTGGAACCGCTGCAACTTGATCCGGCAGTCCTGGCGGCGCTGCAAGCCAACCTGATGCTGTTTTTTACCGGCGCGGCCCACCATTCCTGGGACCTGCTCGCCGAGCAAGAAGAGTCATCGCGGCAACCGGCCGGCCCTGCTATCGCAGCCTTACACGAGGTGAAGGAAGCGGCGAAAAGAATGAAAGATGCGCTGCTGTGCGGCGACATGGAACACTTTGGCCATCTGCTGGACGACGCCTGGCAGGCGAAGAAGCGCGTGTCCCTGCGCATCTCCAATCCGCGGATTGACCGCCTGTACGAAGCGGCGCGGGAAAATGGCGCTCTCGGCGGCAAGATCACGGGCGCCGGTGGCGGAGGGTTCCTGCTATTGTATGCCGAGCCCAAATGCCAGCAAGCCGTGCGCACGGCGATGCAGAGCGAAGGCGTGCAGGAAATGGCTTTTGCCTTCGATGCCCAGGGAGCGCAGGTGATTGTCAACGATCCTTTCATCGATCGTGATCACCAGGCGGGTACGCGCTGGACCTTCGTTCCCCTGGCGCAAGCGGCGACGGTGTAGTTCTTGCAAGTTTGAAAATGTGGCCTGGTTCATTCTGCAAATCGCTGGGAGGAAGTTGTGAAAGCTTTTCTTCTGGCCGGAGGTTACGGAAGGCGCCTGCGGCCTCTTACCAGGGCAACTCCCAAGTGTCTGCTGCCCATTCGCGGCAAACCTCTGCTCGACATTTGGCTCGATCTCTGCACCCGCTCCGGCATCACAGAGATTCTCATCAACCTTCATGCCCACGCCGGCGTCATCGAAGAACATCTTCGACAAACCCGCCCTCCCGTCCCAATTCGCGTGATCCGCGAAGATTGCTTGCTCGGGTCGGGGGGAACGCTCCTGGCAAATCGAGAGTGGGTTGACTCTGATTCCGCCTTCTGGGTGTTGTACTCGGACGTTCTTACCAACACCAATTTGAAGCTCATGGCCGAATTCCACTTTTGTCGGAACCCTGTAGCCACTCTCGGCCTTTATCATGTGCCCGATCCCGAGCGCTGCGGTGTGGCCGTGACCGATCAAGACGGCGTCATCGTCAATTTCGAGGAAAAACCGCAGAAGCCTCGCAGCCATTGGGCTTTTTCTGGATTGATAGTGGCAAGCCCTGCCCTGTTCAATTTCATCCCCAGTTCGATTCCAGCGGATATTGGTTTTCACGTGTTGCCCCGTCTTTCGGGAAAAATGATGGCTTATCCCATAAACGACTATCTGCTCGATATCGGCACGCCCGCCAATTACAAGCAGGCGCAAGAGAGCTGGCCGGGTGACACCCCGTCGCCCCAACTCAAACCTATGCTTGCCCCGGTTTTGGTCGAAGGCACGCAGAATGAGCCCGGCGTGAACTCGCGCTCACCATTGGGCTCATCGGAGACAGTTTCCTGAACCTGGGTGCGGTTAACAGGCAACTTCGCGGCGTCATCTTCGACTTGGATGGCGTTCTGGTCGATAGCCATGAAGTGCATCGCAAAGCCTGGGAGAGGTTTTTTCAGACCGTGGGACGCGAAGTCAGAGACTCCGAACTGAACTTTATCTTGGATGGGCGCAAGCGCAGCGACATTCTGCGTCATTTTCTTGGGGAGCGTTCCGAGGCTGAAATGGAGCAACTCGGCAGACGCAAGGATTGCATCTTCCGGCAGATGCAGGTCGCGGTGCGGCCCATGCCTGGCGCGATGCGGATTGCACGTGAGCTTCGCGCCGGCCGTCTCGGTTTGGCCGTCGCCACTTCGGCCAGCCGCAACCGCGCGCACTCAACCTTGGTTCGACTCGGAATACGCAGTTATTTTCGTGTAATTGTCACTGGGGACGACGTTGAGGCAGGCAAACCTGACGCCCAAATTTACCGGATGGCAAGCCGCCGCATGGGAGTGGCTCCGGAACATCTGCTGGCGTTCGAGGATTCCGCCTCGGGCATTCAAGCTGCCGTAAGTGCGGGAGTGGCTTGCATAGGGATAACATCGCGGGAAACCGCAGAAAAGCTCATGGCCGCCGGCGCAATTCGTGTAACCGAGAACTTCGAATGCGTTCGGGTTGACGAACTGGAATCGATCTTGCGCTGCATGGGCCCGCCCGTGAAACCAAACGCTGCCCGTCCCGGCTAGATGGCAAGCCCCTCGTTGCGGCACGCTTCCACAATCGACAGCCGGTCCGGCGCCCCCACCTTGCGCAACATGCGGTGCACGTGGTTTTTCACAGTTTGCTCGGAGAGATGAAGCCGGTTCGCCATCTCTTTATTGGTGAGCCCTTGCTGGATGAGCCCCACCAATTGCTGTTCTCTGCGGCTGAGACCGAGAGACGATTTCACATGCAGGCTGGGAATCGTCGACCTGTGCCTCGCCACCCATTGAAATAGCGCCACCGAGAGCGGAGCGGGGCACACCGCCTCACCTGCGGCGACCGCCCGAATGGTGCGCGCGACTTCGCTGGCGGAAGCTTCCTTCAGCACGTAGCCCAACACTCCTGCCTGTATCGCTCGAACGAAGATAACCTCTTCTGCCTCCATGCCGACAATTACCACCCTGATGGCGGGATTCAGTTGCTGCAGTTCGCGCACTGCGCCTTGGCCGGCCAAAACCCGGGCCACAGAATCGAGCACCACCACATTCGCCCCACTCTCCACAATTTGTTGGTAAATTTCCGGACTGTACGAAGCCGCTCCGGCCACGCGCAAATCTTCTCTCTTAGAGAGAAGGCGTAAAAGAGCTTCGCGCATTAACCGATTCTCAGCTAATAAAAAAACCGACGCTGCCACTCCCGGCACGCCTGAACCTGCTGTTCCCATCCCCTACTTGACCTCACCGCTTTCCCTGTCACTTCCCAGCAATTTCTGATTCTCGCGCGAAAGAACTTTCCGGAAATCCAGACCCATCCTGGATCCCCTCCTTTCAAGCGCTCACTTTTTAAACGCTAGCCGCCTCATAAATCTGCGGTCAAGGGGAAACCCTGTCTGCACGCGGCGAAGTTTTCCCAGGCCGGAACGTGGTCTTGCAATTCCCGAAATCAACCTTCAACTGTGGTGCGCTGTTGCGAGATTAAGCGAGTGGGCGGGTTTGTAAAGCGTTTTTCAAAAATAGGTTTTGGGAAGGGCACGGCTTTCAGCCGTGCCGACCGGAGCCGCCTTTGGCGCGGCTTTAGCCGCTGAGGTGACCCGCCTGAGTGTACGGAAACTTCTCAAACACGTCATCGCGAAACCATTTGCTCAATTCCCATGCGCTTGCGCCTTTGGTGTGGGCGCGCTCAATAGGTCAACAAACAGCTTATAAAACTTCTCCAGATCGAGATCATCTTGCACGTCGATTGGGCGCAGCTCGGTTCTCGGCTTATCCTGCTCGGTCCAGGCAATGGTGTCCCCATAACCTGCGCCGCGGCCGAGGTCAACGTCGATGAACATGGTTTCTTTTTTGGTGATAAGGCTGGGATCGAGCCAGGCCGCGGCCGCCAATTCATCCCACAGATAGTTGTAATTGCCGCGCAGGCGGGCGTATTGCCCGATGTAGCGCGCTGCTGGCGTATCGGCAGACTTGATGCGATCGATCATGTCCTGGCTCAGGTGGGTTTTGACGGAAATATCCACGGGCGTGCACACGATTCTTGGCCAGGCCGCGCGCAGAGCGATGTGGGCGGCTTCGGGATCAAAATAAAGATTGAATTCGCGCGTGGGTGTGTGGGTGAACTCGGGATTATCGGTGCGGGGATTGAAGCTCGTGCCCATGAACACCAACTCTTTCGCCAGAGATGCGAATTCAGGATCGAGGGAAATGGCGAGCGCCAAATTAGTCATCGGTCCGCCTTCGTAAATCGTTACCTCATGCGGGTACTGATGCACCATCCGCAGCATGAAGTGGGCGGCATCTTCGCTGGAGGGCTTGGTGGTGGGCTTGCCTTCGGGCATTTCGCCGAGTTGGTCGGGCGGATGGTAATACTTCGGCGTCCACGCCCCCAGCCATGGAATGGAACCGAATTCCTGCTCCCACCGCTCGGTGTCTTCTTTTGTTCTGACCAGCGGATACTCGGCCCCGGGCACAACGGGGATATCAGTGCGTCCGATCATCTCCAGCATGCGCAACGTATGCGCAACTTCTTCATGCAGCCACTGATCGCCAGTGACGACCGTGATACCGAGAACTTCGGTTTGCGGTGCCTGAATCAGCAGCAGCATCGATTGCTGATCAGTGCCCGCGGGCCCGGCGGCGTCCTGGTCGATGATGATTTTGCGCGGTTGCTGGGCAGAGCAAATGACCGACGTGCCGACCAGCGACAACGTGAGAAGAAAGTGAAAGTGCGATTTCATAGAAACCTGGTCTTGGTCGTTGCGGCTGCCGCAAAATGAAGGGCAGACTGAAAACCTCAGTCTGCCCGAGCTCATTAACACCTGCGATTCAGTTTAGAAGTTGAGCCTCAAGGCAAATTGAATGTCGCGTGAGTTGTTTACCGTCTGGTTGATCACTCCAAAACTGCTGGGCGAGTTGATGTCCTGCTGGCCGGTATCACCGAGGCCGGCGAGAAAATACTGCGGGTGATTCAGGAAATTAAAGAACTCGGCGCGGAACTGCAGGTTCATGGCCTCGCGGAAGGGCAGCGGAAAATCTTTGAGGATTGAGAAATCCGTGTTCACGAAACGGGGGCCGTACAGCGGCGCTCGTGCGGCGGTGCCAAGTTCCCCGGGCGGTGCCTTCACAAACGCGCAGGGATTGAACCAATGCTGAAGCGTATGGACCTGAGCAGGGCAGTTGGTCTGGCCACCCTCTGGCCCACCGCGGTTCGGGTCGCCGACTTCATTGGGTCGATTCAGACTATAACCGTTGTAATTGAAAAATGTTCCCGAGTCCCCCGGCGCACC
>JASIKQ010000011.1 GCA_030049565.1 Candidatus Sulfotelmatobacter sp. | reverse complement strand
CGCTGGCCCGCAGCGCCTCTTCCGCCCGCCTGCGCTCTGTGATGTCGACGAAGGTGCAAACCACATGGCCCTGGTGGGTACGGAATGCAGTTTCATCGAGCCACCGGTCGATCGGTTGCGCATAGCTCTCAAAGCGAACCGACTCCCCGGTGGTTGCGACCCTTCCGAGGGTTTCGATCCAAAAAGGCTCCAGCGTGGGGAGCGCCTCGCGAATCGTTTTCCCTAATACCCGTTCCCGCGCAAGTCCGGACTGTATTTCGAACGCCGGGTTCGCTTCCAGATAGCGCAGATCGTAGGGCTTGCCACCATCGTCATAAATGACTTCCATCAGGCAGAACCCGACGATCATCTCGCTAAAGAGAACGCGATAGCGGCGCTCGCTCTCGCGCAACGCTGCCTCCGCCAGCTTGCGCTCCGTAATATTCGCGCGGATCGCGATATACTGGCGTGGCTTCCCGTTTGCGCCGAGAAACGGGACAATCGTCGTCTCCGTCCAATAGATCGCTCCGTCCTTGGCTCGATTGCGAACCTCGCCGTGCCAGACTTCGCCTCGACCGATAGTTTCGTACATCTGCCGGAAGAACTCTTTGGGATGGAAGCCCGAGTTAACGATGCGATGGTTCTGGCCGATCAACTCCTCGCGGGAGTATTTGCTCAGGGCGCAGAACTTGTCGTTGGCGTAGGTGATGCGGCCCTCCAGGTCGGTCACCGACACCTCGGCGTGCTGGTCGAGGGCAAACTTCTGGTCCCTCAGCTCCTTGAGTGCTCGTTCGCTGGCGACCAAGCTTTCCCGCACCCTTTGGTCGGCACGCTTGCGCTCTTCGCGCAGTTCCTTCTCCCGTAGCGCCCGGTGGAGCGAAGCGGGCAGCCGGGCCAGGTTGTCTTTCAGCACATAATCGGTGACCCCCTGCTTGATGCTCTCCACTGCCCTCTCGTCTCCCAAGGATCCCGTCACCAGGATCAAGGGGACGTCAAGATCTCGCTGTCGCAGAAGCTCCAACGCGTCCACCCCGGTCCATTGCGGCAGGTTGTAATCGGCAAGTACTATGTCGTAAGCCTGGGTGTACAATTGGCGGAGGAATTCTTCGCGCGTCTCCACGACGTCGGCAGACACCACGTACCCTCCGCGCTTGAGCGCGCGCAATATGAGCGTGCAGTCATCGGGACTGTCCTCGATCAGCAGCGCGCTTAATGGACGCCCCCCGCCAAGGCCCGGGCCCGCGCGGAGCATTCCGGCCGCATTCATGACCCTTGCCCTGCACCCCGGCCCAGCGGCTGCGCCACCGGAGCCTGATTCACCACCAGCCAGTAGAGCCCGACGTGCTTTACCGTCGCGCGGAACTGCTCAAAATCCACCGGCTTCTGGATATAGCTATTGGCACCCAGGCCATAGCCGTTAACTAAGTCGCGCTCCTCCTTGGACGAGGTCAGGATCACCACGGGAATGGTCTTGGTACGGGGATCCGCCTTGATCCGCTCGAGCACCTCCATCCCGTCAACTTTGGGCAGTTTCAGATCCAGCAATACGAGTCTTGGCGGAGATTCAAACGAGCGGTCCGCATGACTGCCCCTGCAGAAGAGGAAGTCCAACGCCTCTTCGCCATCGCGGGCCACGTGAATACTATTGGCTACGTTCTCTTGGCGCAGAGCATGCAGGGTGAGCTCCACGTCATCGTTGTTGTCTTCCACCAGCAAGATTTCGATCGATCGCCCGGTCATGCTTGATCTCCCATGGCTGCGTTTTTGCTTTGAGTTCGGTTTTCTCGGAATTTCCGAGTGTGAAATAGAAAGTTGCGCCCTTATCCAATTCGGCCTCCGCCCAGATGCGGCCACCGTGCTTCTGGATGATGCGCTGCACGGTCGCCAGCCCCACCCCGGTTCCCTCGAAGTCTTCTGCGCGGTGCAGGCGTTGAAAAACTCCGAAGAGCTTTTCGGCATATTTCATGCTGAATCCCACCCCGTTGTCGCGGACATAGACGACCGTGGCGCTGTTCTGCTGCTCCTGCCCCACCTCAATGACAGCCTTGGTACGCGGCCGCGTGAACTTAAGGGCATTCGACTGCAGATTCTGAAAGACCTGCTTCATCAAGGCCGCGTCGCACTCCACATAGGGCAAGTTGCCGATCTTCCATTCGACCTTGCGATCGGCAAGGTCCGATTTCAGACTGCCCATCACTTCTTCCACCACCGACTTAAGCCCGGTGACTTGTAGACGAAGGTCATAACGCCCCACCCGCGCCAGGTTGAGCAGATCGTCTATCAGCAGACCCATGCGGCGCGTGCCTTCCTCGATCCGCTGCAAGTGGCGCTGCGCCTCCTCCGGAAGGCTCGAAGCGAACTCCTCCGTCAGGATCTTGGAGAAGCCGCCGATGTGGCGGAGGGGCGCGCGCAGGTCGTGTGAAACGGAATAGGTGAAGGCTTCCAGTTCTTTGTTCGCTGCTTCCAGCTGGATGAGTCGTCGTCCCAGCTCGTCATAGAGCCGCTGGATTTCCTGCTCGGCACGTTTGCGCTCGGTGATGTCGCGGGCGATTTTTGAGGCGCCGACGATTGCGCCAGCGGCGTCTCGCACGGCCGAGATGGTCACGGAAACGTCAATAGATTTGCCGTCTTTGCAGAGGCGCACCGTCTCGAAGTGCTCGACCCTTTCGCCGCGCTGAATGCGGGATAGGATCTCATCTTCCTCCCCCAAGCGCTCCGGAGGAAAAAGCATCGACATCGGTTTGCCCACCACTTCAGCCGCCGCATAGCCGAAAACTCTTTCCCCAGCCTTGTTCCAGGCGGTAACAATGCCCTTCAGGTCTATGCTAAGAATGGCGTCATCTGACGAATCGACGATTGCGGCAAGCCACTCACGCGCTTCGGCGCCCTGCATTTGCTTGAAATCCCCGGGATCGGCAGGCGCTCTCATAAGGTGAAACGAAACGGGCACGAGCATTGGGGTCGCATCGTGACGCAGCCTCGTCAACGAGGCTATCGGCGGTGCAGACGCAAGCTTTAAGGTCGCCAGCACATCCTAGACGACATCAGTGCATGAGCGGCCATGCCCTCTCGGGCGCCCAATCGCCTCCTCATGAGAAACGGCTTGAAGTGAGACGTTGCTCGCGGCCGCGAGCAAAATCGCGCTAGCTCTCTCATTCCAAAGATGAGGGAGTTGGGGGGTGGGGGTACTAAATCATTACACACCCGGCGGCGGTCGCGTATCCGGTCCAATCGTTTCGCCCGCCCCAGCAATTGCCACAAATCTCTCAAAAGGGGAACACGTTCAGTTTCGCGCCGCACTATGGGCCTCATCCAACCTCATCGGCAAGGAGCGAATGCTCTTTATAAACCTTTGTGATTTAACCCTCGCAGGTTCATAGTGCGGCGCTAACCATGCGAACGCGCCGATCCGTGATCTCATGAGCAAAGGAGGAAGCGCCGATAATTTTCCCGCTTTCGTCCCGCACCGGCGACACATTTAAGGAGACCGAAATCTCATGCCCGTCCCGGTGCAGGCGGGCGGTTTCATAGCGCGCTACTTGGCGTCCTTGCGCGATTTCGTCGAGAATCCGGTTCTCGTCCTCCTGCCGGCTCTTTGGCACAAAGAAAGCGCGGATGTTTTTGCCCAGCACTTCAGCTTCACTGAAGCCGAACAGCCGCTCCGCTCCCCGGTTCCAGCTCATGATCGTGCCCGCCAGGTCTTTGCTGAGAATGGCCTCATCGGAGGAATCGACAATCGCGGCCAGCCGCAAGTTGCGCAACTGTACCTTCATCTGTTCGGAGACGTCGCGCAGAATCACCGTCAACAATCGCTTGCCCGTAGTTTCGGCTTGCGAGATGGAGGCCTCGATCTGAAATTCCTCGCCGTTCCACCGCACCGCCCACAGCGGCTGTTGCTTTCCCATCGCCCGATTGGTAACACCCGACTCGGCAAACTTGCGGACGTGCTCCGCATGCGCGGCATGGAAGCGGTGCGGAATAAATCTTTCGATCGACTCGCCGATGGCCTGCTCGGCGGAACAGCCAAACATTTTTTCTGCCGCCGTGTTGAACAGAAGAATGCGTTGGTGCTCATCCATGGTCAGAATGGCATCCATCGCCGAGTGGATGATCGCGTCCAGCCGCGCCCGGCTTTCTGCCAGCGCCGCCCGCGCCAGTAGCAGCTCCTCGACCGTGCACTTGTATTGCTGCAACTCCGCCTGAGTTCGATCCCGGCCTTCCGCACCCCTCCTACCCATTCCCGACGAATCCCCCGGCTGCATTGACTTGAGACACGCACACAGCGCGGCTCATCCACCATCAATCGGCAGGCGCGCAGTCTGGCTTAAGCCTCTCTGGAAGGCTGGTGAGACAAAGGTGCATAAGCGCCCATGCCCTTTCGGACGCCCAATCGAATTCTCATGAGAGACGGCTGTGATTGTAGGGGGCGTTGCTTGCAACGTCTTTGCCGGGTGCACTGGCAACAGCGATAATGGGCGTGGGCGTGTGTGTCGCATCCCCCGCCCCCAACAAGTAAAGGAAGCAGGAAAGCCGGTCTAGGAACTCCCCGCTCCCGCCACTTTGTCCCTCTTTTGTGGATTCGCAGTCGGAGTTGCGTTCAACACATGGGCCGCTCCATCCTCCTGCTCCCAATCAAACGAGAGAGCGCGCGCGGTAGTTTCAATCGGCTCGAGTTCGGGGATGTCCTCGGCGACGGAAGCCCCGAGTTCGGCAAACTTGCGCGCCGAAACCAGTACGCGGCTCTCGAGCGATCCGACCGCTTTGTTGTAGCACTCGACGGCACGATCCAGCCCGGCACCTACGGCCGCAACATGCGAGGCCAGCAGCCGCAATCGATCGTGCAGCTCTTTTCCAAGTTCGCTGATCCGCTGCGCATTCCGCGCCAGCTTTTCCTGGTTCCATCCGTAGTTGATGGCCTTCAGCAGGGCGATCAGCGTAGTGGGCGAGGCCGGAATCACGCGGCTCAAAACGCCATGCTCGATTAATCCTGAATCCTGCTCCAACGCTGCACTGAAAAAAGTTTCGCCGGGAAGAAACATCACAACAAATTCCGGAGTCGCTTCGAATTGCTCCCAATATTTCTTTCCGCTCAGCGTATTCATGTGATCGCGCACCTGGCGCGCATGAGCTGCCAAACACGCGCGTCGCGCATCTTCATCGTCGGTTTCAAAGGCATCCAGAAAGGCTTGCAGCGGAGTCTTCGCATCCACCACAACATTTTTCCCGCCCGGCAACTTCACCACCAGATCAGGACGCAATCTTCCGGTCTCGGTATTCACGGTTTCCTGCTCGGCAAAGTCGCAGTAGGGAAGCATGCCCGCAATCTCGACCACCCGCCGCAGCTGAATCTCGCCCCAGCGCCCGCGTACGTTAGGAGTGCGAAGCGCGCGCACCAAATTTCCTGTCTCTGCCCGCAGTTCATTTTGCGTTGCCATCAGCGACTGCACCTGCGCCCGCAGCTCACCGTAGGCGTCACCGCGCGCGACTTCCATCTGCTGAATCTTTTCATCCACTTTATTCAGCGATTCGCGCACGGGCGCGACTAACTCCGCGACAGCTTTTTGCCGGGTTTCCAGATCACCGCGAGCCTCACTCTGAAAGCGCTCCAGGCTCTCCTTTGCCAGCGTCAGAAACGATAAGTTGTTGCTTTTCAACGCATCTGCGGCCATGGCTTTGAAGGCGTTGCGTAATTCATCGCTCGCGCGAATCACCAATGCGATCTTTTCGTCGCTGGCCTTCCGTTCCAATTCGAGGGTCGATTCCAGCTTGGCGCTGGCTGCCACCAGCTGGGTGTGCTCTTGCCGAAGCCGCGCCAGACGGGCGTTTTCGGCCGCTAATTCCTTTTCCATCAAAGACAACCGGACCTTTAGTGCGGCCCCGCGCGCAC